>JAYUJO010000233.1:0-4206 GCA_043765215.1 Rickettsiales bacterium
CTAAATAATGCTTCCCGAAATTTTGTTGTAGATGGCCTATAATCAGAGTTTTTTAAAGTTGGAATTACTCTGTTTTTAAATTTACCTGCAATAATTTTCATCTAATGTTACTTCCTTAAATTGTCCTGGTTCTAGATTTCCTAAACTATATTTTCCAAAGTCAGTTCTAATTAATCGATTAACTTCAAAACCAAAATACTCGAAAATCCTACGAATTTCTCGATTTTTGCCTTCAGTTAAGATGACTTCATACCATGAGTTCATATTAGTTTTTTGAGTCTGCTTAATTAATTTAGGCTTATATATTACGCCATCAATTTCAATTTTTTTATTATGAAATTCAATAGGACGACCACCACCAAATACTCGAACTTTATATGTTCGGTCAATTTCATTAACAGGATTTTCAAAATACCTAGCAACAGTGCCAGAATTAGTCAGAAGTAATAATCCTTCACTACTAACATCCAATCGTCCAATTGAAATCACTCTTGGTAATCTATCTTCGAGATCTTCAAAAACTGTTTTTCTACCTTGAGGATCATTATGCGTAGTAATCAAACCAATTGGTTTATAATATATCCATAATTTTAGCGCATCTATTAACTCAATTTTTTGACCGTCAACTTCAATTATATTATTAACGCTCACGATAAGTGCAGGACTATCAATAGTAACTCCATCAACGTCAACTAACCCACGTTCAATTAATTTTTCAGCATTACGCCTAGAACACACGCCGCAATGGGCAATAAATTTTGCTATTCTCATGCGACAATATTAACAATTTTATGTGGCACAATTATAATTTTCTTAATCGGTTTTTCTTCAATTTGTTTTATAATAGCTGGAATTGCAATAACCGTTTTTTTTATTTCATCCTCAGAAGAGTTTGAAGCAAATTCATAAGTTGCTCTTAACTTACCATTAACCTGTATTGCCATCATATAACTATCAACTCTTAATTTTGACTCGTCATATTTTGGCCAATTTAATTTAAAAATTGGTATCTCATTACCTAATTTTTGCCATAATTCTTCAGTAATATGTGGAATAAATGGATTTAATAATAATAAAATGATTGAGATTGCTTCATCAATACTAGCTTTGTCATAATCTCCATTAATCTGATCACTAAGAGCGTTAAATAATTCTCTAATTCTAGCAATTGCCTTATTAAGCCTGAAATTTTCAATGTCATCCGTAACATGTTTAATTGTTGAATGTGTTAATGATGATAATTTACTCATGTTGTTATATTTATCATCTAAATTAGAAATTTTTTCAATTAATGTTTTTAGCTTATTAATAAATTTAGTGCATCCGTCAAGACCAGCATTAGACCACTCTAAATCTTTTTCAACTGGACTGTCTGATAAAACAAATAAACGCATACTATCAGCGCCACTTGTTATTAACATATCATCCAAATCAATAACATTTAGTTTTGACTTACTCATTTTTTCAATCTTGCCTTTAACTAGTTTAGCCCCTGATTTAACATGTAATAAATCCTCACCACCAATCAAAACATCATTAGGATGCGCAAAATCGCCAGTTGAATCTTTGTAAGTAGCATGCAAAACCATACCTTGAGTAAGCAATTTTTTAAAAGGTTCACGTACATTATTTAAATGGCCAGTATCTGCCATCATTTTAGTAAAAAACCTGGCATATAGCAGATGCAAAATTGCATGCTCAATACCGCCAATATATTGATCAACAGGTAACCAATAATCACATGCCTCTTTATCAGTCATTGTCTCTACTTTATTATTGCAAAATCTAGTAAAATACCATGATGATTCAAAAAAAGTGTCGAGTGTATCAGTTTCTCTAATAGCTTTTGACTTACATGTTGGGCAATTAACATGTTTCCAACTAGTGTGATGATCCAATGGATTACCTAGTTTATCAAAGTTAATATCTTGTGGTAGTTCAACCGGTAATTGATCACTAGGAACTGACACTATTCCGCATAATTTGCAATGAATAATTGGTATAGGACAACCCCAATAACGTTGGCGAGATACTCCCCAATCACGAAGCCTGAATTTTATTCCACGCTTACCTATTCCATCATTTTCTATTTTTTTAATTACATTATCTCTAGCTTCTAAAACAGTCATCCCATTTAAAAAGCCAGAATTAATCATCGTATCCTCATCTACATAAATATATGCAGATTTTTGCAAATCAATTTCGTGCTTTTCAGAAGTAACAGTTTGCAGAAAATCAAGACCATCTGTGTTTTGAATTAATTCATAATCTCTTTGATCATGAGCTGGGCAACCATAAACAGCTCCTGTGCCATAATCCATTAATACAAAATTAGCAATAATTATAGGAATTTCTAAATCATTATCAAATGGATGAACTGCATATAAGCCAGTGTAAACACATTCTTTTTTCATTTTCTCAACAACGGATTCAGAAGTTGAACTTTGTGTGCATTTTGTAATAAAAGATGCCATATCTTCATTAATATTAACATCTTTTAATATAGGATGATTGTAAGCAATGGCTACAAATTTAGCCCCAAATATAACTTCTGGCTTTGTCGTGAAAACTTCAATTTTAGTCTCTAAATCTTTAATATTAAAATTAAAGCGAACACCTTCAGATTTACCAATCCAATTTTTTTGCATGGTACGGACATTTTCTGGCCAATCAGTTAGCTTTTCAATATCGTCTAATAACTCTTGCGCGTAATCAGTAATTTTTAAAAACCACTGCGTTAGATTTCTTTTTTCGACAATAGCGCCAGATCTCCAACCTCTGCCATCAACTACCTGCTCATTAGCTAGCACCGTATTATCTACTGGATCCCAATTAACTAATGATTCTTTTTGATACATTAGTCCTTTCTCAAGTAAATCTAGAAAGAATTGCTGCTCATGTTTATAGTAATTAGGTGAACAGCTGGCAACTTCCCTGGTCCAATCATAGGACAGTCCCACAGCCTTTAATTGATCGCGCATAGCATCAATATTAGCGTAAGTCCACTCTCCTGGATGAGTTTTATTTTTTATAGCTGCATTTTCAGCAGGAAGCCCAAATGCATCCCAGCCCATAGGATGAAGAACATTAAAGCCATTAAGGCGAAAATAACGAGCTATAACATCACCAATTGCGTAATTTCTTAAATGACCAACATGAAATTTTCCAGAAGGGTATGGAAACATTTCCAGTACATAATATTTCTTTTTATTAAAATCATCAGATGCACTAAAAGCTTTATCTTGATGCCAAATATTTTGCCATTTTTTTTCGATTTCAATGTTATTCATTAAGGTATTATCTATCTAGATGATTGCAAATATAAATTTCGAGCTTTTAAAATAATTTTTTCAGTTAATACGCTAGATACAGCTTTTGAATTACCATTATCAGACCATTCATTTTTTATTTTTTTTCGCTCAAACGCAACTACTTCTAAACACTCAGGGGTAATAACATCATCTTTAATGTAAACAATAACTTTATATTGCACATTATTTTGATTTTTTGGACTATACCAATCAGTGATTATAGTTCCACTTTTACTATCTGCAGAAGCAAGTGGGGCAAATTTCAAAACATTTATTGCAGCTTCAAATAAATGTTTATTAGTATTTCCAATAGTAGCGCGCGTGGCGGTGCTTTTTTCTTTACCAGGTCTAAAGACTAAACCTTCTCCGCCCACTACAGAGCCCATTTCATCCACTTCACGTTCCAAGGGAGATTTAGGATAATCTGATGCGATGGCTAATTGACAGGTTAATTGGTTTATTAATATCAAAGTTATAAGTATAGTTTTAAAGATCAACTTCATATTTCAAGTGCATAAAAATTATTATTCTAGATTTAAAAATAAACATTTATCTAACGTTTGACAACTAGTATTAACGTTATTTTGTAAAAAAAATTATAAAAGCTTACTAATACTTGCTTCTTCACGCAATCCTAAACATAATTCAAATAATTTATTTTTAAAATTCTTTTTTGAAATTGGCAGTTGTTGCATATTTAATTTAAGAAATTCATTATCATTAATCGGTAATTTTTCACATAATTCAATTAGTTGATAATCATTTGCACAATATCCACGTGGAACATCTAAATTTTGAGCTACAGTTTCTCTAAACATAACAAGATGGCAAAATTTTTCTCTAAAACTTATTGATCGATCTTGAATTCCAACTTTTTTAATAATTTTTAGAATTT
>JAYUJO010000234.1:0-11561 GCA_043765215.1 Rickettsiales bacterium
TACTTTATTACCTTCTTCCTTAAATCTATACTATATGCTTGCATTTCTAACTCTTTACTATCACTCTTTCTATGCTATCTCAAGTTAATTTACTATACATTAAAGGAGGGCGGTAGTAACACAGTAAAAGAACTTTCATTTTTAAACGGAATTGAGGTTGGTAAAAAACTTAATAAAACAACTGAAGTTTCAAAAGCTCCTGAAGTAAAACAAGAATCTAATCAAGATTTACTTAAAGCTACATTAAATCAACGTCGCGCTGCATTAAATGATGATAGCGATGATGAAGTTGATGATTGGGATGATTAAATAACGCCAATTATCCATTACTTGGAGTTAAACTTAATATGAATTTGACTCTCCTCCATCTAGAAGAATATTTGCACCTTTAAAATTATATCATCTAACTATTTCAGTTGAACACTTTCCTCAATCTCTTTCAAGATATAATTTATAATTGGCATTATATGAGAAAAATTTATTGTTGTAATTGAAGTACTAAATTCATGACTATTAGCAAAAAAACAGAAGCCAATCACCGTGCAAATTAAGGAATTCTGAAATTGATAAAATTAAATTATATGTTAATTATGAAAAACAGGACCACTTCAGCCGTTGAGCAAAGTTCTCCATTTCAGAACCTTTATGTTAAAGTGGGGTCAGTATAACAACACCACGATGCTGCCAGAGACCAACTCTGATTAGAATATTCATAGTCCAGAGGATTTAATAATATACTCTAACTAACCAAGTAGCCCTTGAGTAATAATTTACATCATAATATATTTAAATTCAAGTAATTAATCCATTTAAATAACGCCAATAATTCATAAGTAAAAATTATCTATAACTGGGGTTAAATATGCTTTACTTTATCTGAAATTATCTCAAGTTCATTAAGTATTACCGATAATTGCTTATCAAAATCTTGAGTGATATTTTCAAGAGCCTCGCCTCCAGATAAAGTAATATTAGATTGCTTGAGATCCATTAATTTCAGAGCTTCCATAACTAATAATAATTCAAAAGAAGCATATTTATTAGCTTTGGCTATCTCTTTCAAATCAGTATCTAATTTTTCAGCAAGCATAGAAATTCTTTCCCGACTTTCGTCTGAGCAGGAGAGGTTAAAGCTTTTATTATTGATTGTGATTGTTACTATTGACATAATGACTTCTAATTTGTTCAAGCTCTTTTATATATTCCTTAATTTGATCAAGAGTTTTTTGATTATTAAGTCGCAAATCTTCATTTTGAGACCGAAGATCCTTAATAGTCTTGTCCTGATCATTAATATTAGTCAGCAAACCATCAATTTTGCTATCAATTTCTTTAATAAGATTGATCAAATGTTGTTTCGTTATTTTCATTGTTATAAATAATATTACTTTTTATCGAGTCACTGTTATTTAAATCATTATTGTCTATATAATTGAAATAGATATAACTAACTCCAATTAATATTAACATACAAATAATAGCAACAATATATTTTTTTGTTGGAGTAGTCTTTTTTATATTAATATCAACATCTGATTTTAAATTATGATCAATTGAATCATTGATTTTTGGTAATTCAAGCCCCAGAAATTCATGGTAATTTTTTAAATATCCTTTGACATATATATCTCCAGGAATATTTGTAAAATTTTCTTCTTCCAAACTAATGATATATTGTTTTCTTATTTTTAAGATTTCGGATACCTCCTCTACTGTATAACCATTTTTTTCTCTGGTCTCTTTTAATATTGAAGTCATTCATTCACCTTTAATTTTCTTAAAAATAGTTCTAGTTTTTTGTTGGCTAAAATTATCATATTTAAATCCATCACCTCTTGAGATTTTATCTCCTCAATAAAATCAGTATAGATATGTGCATGCGTTTGATTTTGTTGTAACCAAAATTCTAAATTAATATCATTTCGGTTAAAAGCTATGATAATACTTACCAATCTTCTTTGTTTATCATAAAAATCATCTTTAAGCGACTGAATTGATAATCTATTCCAATATGATTCATTAATCTGAGCTTCGCACGAATATCTGAGCCAATCAATACTTAAAAGATTACCACATTCAAAATATAAATTAGCAATATTTTTATTCTGTGTATTTGTTTCTTTAGCAACATATATTATATCAAAAGTTGATACTAATACTTCAAGCGTAGCTACATCTTCTGCAAGTTTTAGATCAACACCATTGCTAGTATAATGCTCAATTCGATTATAAAATCTAGTTTTAATTGTACCAACTAGCAATTTACTAATAATTTTAGTTAAATCTTTTGTTTGCTTAATGTATTCATCAATAGTTTCAGTAATATGAATTGGTGATTTTAAATTTCTAACAAACCAGCTAATACCTCTTCGCATTATTTTGCCCAGATCTGAAAACATTTCAACTTTAGTATTAGTATGCACAGAGCTTCCAAGTTTTGAAATTTCCTGCCATAAACTTTGTAAATTGAATATAGTGCTCACCACTTCGTAAGCTCTAGCTATATCACAAGATTGCCCACCTGTTTCCATTAATATTGAGTTAATTACAGGACCACTTAATTGATTAACTAATTTATTAGTAATAATAGTTCTAATTATCTCATTTTTCAGCGGATGATTTTCAATTTCTTCCTTGAATTTATCGCGCATTATATTTGGAAAATATTCTAATAAATCTTTTTTGTAATATTCATCCTGAGTTAAATTAGACTGAGATAAATTAAAGTCAAGTGACATTTTACTATATGATAATAAAATAGATAGTTCTGGACGAGTCATTCCTTCATGCGCAATAAACCTACGCGACAATTCTGCTTTACTTGGCAGAAACTCAACTTCTCTATTTAGTAATTTTTGATTTTCTAAATCTTTTATAAGATGAGTAAAAGATTCAATATTGATAAAAGGAGAAAGGGTTGATATCGTCAAAGCTAAATTTTGATTATAATTATCATTTAGCACTAGCTTTTCAACCTGCTCAGTCATTTTGTTAAGCAAATCATTGCGCTCCTCTAAAGTGATTTTACCGTTTAAAACTGCAATATTTAAAGCAATTTTAATGTTAACCTCATGATCAGAACAATCAACGCCAGCTGAATTGTCAATAAAATCAGTATTCAATGCGCCCCCTTTAAGAGCATATTGCACGCGCCCTAATTGCGACATGCCAACATTACCACCCTCGCAAATTACTTTTGCCTTAACTTCATCACCATTAACGCGCAAATTATCATTTGTTTTGTCACCAATATCAATATTATTTTCATTTGATGATTTTATATAAGTACCAATGCCGCCATTCCATAATAAATCTACTTTTGCCTTTAAAATATATTTTATTAATTCATCAGGATTAATTTGTTCCTTTTCAATGTCCAGAGCTAACTGAATCTCTTTAGAAAGAGTAATCATCTTTGCCGATCTTTCAAATATCCCACCACCATTCGAGATTAAGTTTTTATTATAATCATTCCAAGTACTTCTAGGTAGTTTAAATAATCGCTCCCTTTCACTAAAGCTTGTAATGTAATCAGGATTTGGATCAATAAAGATATGTTGGTGGTTGAACGCTGCAACTAATTTAATATATTGCGATAATAACATACCATTACCAAATACGTCACCTGACATATCACCAATACCAACTACTGTAAAAGGTTGTTTATGAATATCAATATTCATATCTAGAAAATGTGATTGAGCTGAAATCCAAGCCCCTTTAGCAGTAATTCCCATTTTTTTGTGATCATAACCAGCCGACCCTCCAGAAGCAAAAGCATCGCCAAGCCAAAAATTATATTCACGTGAAATTTGATTTGCATAATCAGAAAATGTTGCAGTTCCTTTATCAGCTGCAACAACTAGATAAGGTGCCTCTTCATCGTAAATAACTGTATTTATAGGGGCTATTACTTGCCCATTAACAATATTATCAGTAATGTCTAAAAGTCCACGTAGGAAGTCTTGATAGCAGGCAACAACACATTTCATATATTCGTTACGATCGATGTTTTCTGAAGATAATTTAATAAAAAAAGTGCCTTTAGAACCAACTGGAACAATCACTGCATTTTTAGCCATTTGCGCTTTCATTAAACCCAATACTTCAGTACGGTAATCCTCACCACGATCAGACCAACGAAGTCCACCTCTTGCAACTTTGCCTCCCGTTAGATAAATTCCTTCAAAATCATTTGAATAAACAAAAATTTCTGCATAAGGAATTGGCAACGGCAAGTCTGGCACATTTTTAGATAGAAACTTAAATGACAGATAATTTTTAACTAAATTATTATTATCAAGCTGGTAAAAATTAGTCCTAACCATTGCTTTAACGGTTAAAAGCATATTGCTGAGAACTTTATCTTCTGTGCTGCTATCAACTTGCTCTAGATATAACTCCAATTTGTTAATCATTAGTTTAGCATTTTCTTGAGACTGATTCTGAGGGCAAAATAACGATTCAAATAAATATATCAATTTCTCAGTGAATTTATAGTGTTTAACAAGAATTTGCTGAACATAACCTTTACCATATGAGAAACCCGTTTGATGTAAGTAGCGAGTTAATGCTTTTAATAATTTAACTTTAAGCCAATCAAATCCAGCTAGCAAAATAAGTTTACTCAAAGAATCACTAGCAAATTCACCAGTGAAAATTTTCTCTAAAGCATACTCAATATTAAGCTTCAAGCTATCATAAGGGATTTCAATATTGATTGGGCTTTGTAGTTTAAATTCATATAACCAGCTTTGTTTAAAAATAGCAGATTCCTCAATTAAAAAACTTTGCTCATCAACTGCAATGAAACCTAAATTTTCAATTGAAGGCAGGGTGTCTGATAAAGTTAAACTTACTTCTGAGCTATAAATTTTAAGATAATATTCATTATCAACCCCTTGTATTAAATTAAATATTGGAAATTTATTTTTAGAAGCGATTTCTAAATTATTAATATCTAAAATGGCAGTAATTGGATTAAATTTATGTCTATATTCAATTGAAAACGATCCTTCAACTAGCTTATGTTTTAAATTTCCTTCATATTCACCTAAATCTTCACATAATTTATGTAATAATCCATCTGACCAATTAGTTGTCATTTTAATTAAGTCTTGTTCCATTTCTTCTTGAGAAAAATCAATCATCTTTGGATCTTTAATTGAAATTATAGCAAAAAAATGAGAAAAATCTTGTGCTCCAACTGTAATATTATCAGATATAATATTGTTACCAAATTTGTTAGTTAAATAAAGACTAATTTCATTATAAACTTCTGGAGTTAGCCTATCTCTGGTCATGAAAACAACAACATTAATAAAGGAATTAGACCAATCTTGCTGGATGAATAATTTTAATTTATGACTATGCATGCTAGAGAGCATATGAATGCTCATGCAATATAAATCTTTTTCATCAATTTGAATTAAAATATCACGTGGTAATGATTCAATAATATTTTTAATTTTTTTAGAATTATAGCCATTAATTGGAAAATTGGATTCATTTAAAACATAGTTTGTTTTATTGCGTAATATTGGGATACTATTAATCGATTGATAATAAATTGCAGCTCCATAAAGACCTAGTATAATAGTTCCTTTTTTGTAAACACCATTATGATCTAATTGTTTAATTAAAATATAATCGACTAAAGCATTTCTATGCACTGGTGAGAGTTTATTAATCTTACCAAGCATCACCATTTTATCAGAATAATAGTCACTTTTTGAATATTTAAATATGGTTGAAAGCTCAGCAACATTATCCTGCCAAATTTCTTTTACCCCTTCTTCATGTGTAATAACACCAGTTTCTAAATCAAAATCAATGATACCAAGAAAGGTGAAATTATCCTTTTGTAACCAATTAAAAAAATCTAGAGTTTCTTCTGCGGCAAGCTGATTTTTTTCATAGATATCTTTATGCTTAACTATATCAGTTGAAATTACTATTATTTTATTTAAAAGAGTCTGCCATGAATTATAGGTATAGTTAACAAGGTCAATAATATTATTAATTTCAATTTTAAATTTTTCAATAACATTCTCGTCAAAAGTTCCTAATATTTTTATATATACTATGGCTTCATCATTGCCATCATTAAGCTTTTCGTTAATATCAACTAGTTCTCCATCATCATTTCGAGTGCAATTTATAACTGGATGAAAAATAAATATAGTTTGAAGAGCAAGTTTAGTAATTAAGCTATTAATTGAATCAATAATAAATGGTTTATTTTCAGTAGAGATGAAAATTGTAATTGAGTCATTATTTTTAAAATCACTCGTTAATATTTCAATTTTTCGCTCATGAGATTTTCTAAATTTAAAAAAATCAAATGCCTCCGCAGTAAAATCAGCAAATAATTTGATTTTATCAGCTGATCGATAATCAACTGGAATATAAGTTAAAAACCGTTTAACAAATTTTGTATATAAAATTCCTTTACTGTCTGCATCAACTAGTGTAAGTATTTCTGAACTAAAATCGTTAATTTCGCAGTTTAGCTGGCTAAGTGCGAGAGAGTTTTTATGATGTGAATTTTGATCCATTTATTAATAATCCCGATTATGACTTTGTATAAATTATAAATTGTCAGTATAATATAAGAAATATAATTTTCTTTCAATAGTTTGTAGGTTAATTAATGAATACTATTTTTGCCCAGTGCTCAGCTCATGGAAAAGCAGGGGTGTCAGTTTTTAGAATATCTGGCAATAATGCGCATAATGCTTTACAGCAATTAATAAAAAGTGATGTTACCAAGCTAAAGCCTAGAAACCTTTATTATAAAAAAATTTATGATAAAAAAAATAATCTAGTTATTGATGAGGCTATGGTAGTTTTCTTTGAAAAAAATTCTAGTTTTACTGGTGAAGAATCAGTAGAATTATATACACATGGTAGTTTAGCAGTAATTAAATTAATAAATGAGACTCTCATTTCATTTGATGATTTGAGAATTGCAGAAGCTGGTGAATTCGCCAGGCGCGCTTTTCTTAATGGTAAATTGGATCTTACTGCAGCTGAAGGATTGGCGGATTTAATTGATGCAGAAACATTCATGCAGCATAAGCAAGCAATTAACCAATTAGGCGGTTCTTTGCAAAAAATATACGATAAATGGCGGGCGCAATTGCTCGAGCTTATTGGTTTAATTGAAGCATATATTGATTTTCCAGATGAAGATATTCCAGAAAGCACGGCTATGGATGTAAATAGATTAGTTCAAAAGCTCATTTCGGAAATTAGAATGCATCTTGATGATGATAATCGCGGAGAGCGTTTAAGAAACGGAATTAAGCTAGCTATAATTGGTAGGCCAAATGTAGGAAAATCTAGTTTGCTTAATTATTTAATGCAGCGTGAAATTGCTATAGTTTCAGATATTGCGGGAACAACAAGGGACGTAATAGAAGGGCATATTGATATTGGTGGATTTCCAATAATTTTGCAAGATACTGCAGGTATAAGAGATCATACGCAGGATGTAATTGAACAAGAAGGAATACGCAGAGCTCTGCAGGCAGCGCAAAATTCTGATATTAAAATCATTATTATGGATGCATCCAAAAATGAGAATATTAATGAATTCGTTGATTTAATTGATGATAATAGCATTATTATTATTAATAAAATAGATATGGTTATTCAAACTCCAATAAATATGAATCAATTAAATGTAATAAATATTTCTATAAAGAAAGAATTTAATATGGATTTATTGATGAGTAAAATTGAAGAAATAGCAAAAAAAATTGCAAGTCCATCAGAATCACCACAAATAACTAGAGCTAGGCATCGAGCTCAACTTGAGAAAGCTATTGAATATATGTCGGTATTTTCATTACAAGAAGATTTAGTACTTGCTGCTGAAGATTTGCGCATGACGATGAGGTCAATTAGTAATATCACGGGGCAAATTACGGTAGATGAAATATTAGGAGAAATATTCAGTAATTTTTGCATTGGTAAATAAATTATGTTGAAATGCGATGCGTATCTTCAAAATATTATTACAGAATGGCTTTCATATTTAATAAATCAAAAAAATTATGCACAAAATACCATTGATTCATATAGAAATGATATTATCCATTTTGTCAATTTTATGCATAAATTCTATGAAAAAAATATAGATATTGAATCAATAAAATCTGTTGATATAAGACTCATACGAAGTTGGCTTTCTGATCGTCATACTAATAATTATAATTCAAGTTCAAATGCACGTGCTTTATCTTCGGTTAAAAGTTTTTATCGCTATTTAGATAAAAAACATAATATTACTTGCCATGCTCTACTAATCATACGAAGTCCCAAAAAAGCTAAAATATTGCCAAAAGCTTTAACAAAAATTGAAGCACATGATGCAATAGAAGGAACTCAAATGCTTGGTGAAGTACCTTGGATTCATACACGTAATAAAGCGTTGCTGACGTTATTATATGCAAGTGGTTTAAGAATTTCAGAAAGCTTATCTATTACAAAAAAACATCTACAAAATCTAGAATTTATTATAATTATTGGCAAAGGAAATAAGGAGCGACTAATTCCTTGGATTGACGAAGTGCGTTTGTTACTTATGGAATATATAAGTCAAATTCCATTTAATTTAGAAGAGGATAAACCTATATTTCGAGGGGCAAAAGGAGGAGTTTTGCAACGCGCTGTATTTAACAAAGAGCTGATTAATTTACGGAGAATACTTGGTTTGCCAGAATATTTAAGTTCTCATGCTTTTAGACATAGTTTTGCTACGCATTTACTAGAAAATGGTGCAAATTTGCGCTCAATCCAAGATTTACTTGGTCATCAAAGTCTATCCACTACTCAAAGATATACCAAAATTAATCAATCACATTTGGAAGCAGTATATAATAAAGCTCATCCTGATGCAAAAATATAGATTTAATAAAATTATCTTGCAATATTTTTTGTATATAGGCTATATTAAATTTAAATAATATATGATAGAGAAAATTATGGATAAAATCATATTGCCTGAAGGCTATAAACCTAATATGAATGAAGAATATATGAATCCAATGCAACTTGAATATTTCAAGCAAAAATTGCAAAAATGGAGAGAGGAGTTGCTAAAAGACTCTAGAGAAACTCTAACGCATTTAAGAGAAGAGAACTGGAATGAATCAGATGTAACAGATAGAGCAAGCGTTGAAACTGAAACAAGTATTGAGCTTAGAACTCGTGATCGTTATAGAAAATTAATTGATAAAATTGAAAATACGATTGCTCGAATTAATAGTGGTGATTATGGCTATTGTGAAGAAACTGGCGAAGAAATTGGTATTAATCGACTTGAGGCAAGACCAGTTGCAACTTTATGCATCGATGCTCAAATGCGCCATGAAAATTACGAAAAAAATCATATTGATGAAGATAAAGTTCATTTTTAAAAGAAAAGTAAATAAAGTGACTATATGACTTATGATATAGTCACTCAAGCCTTAAACATTTAAAACTAATTTTTTTCAAGATCTTAAAGATTGTGATGACCGTTTACTTTAATTATAAATTAGGAAATTAGATCTCGGAAGGAATGGAGTTTTTTGTAAAATATGCTCCATCAATTTTATCTGATTTATACGCTGTGTTTAAGATAAATACCCTATCTATTTCCTCCATTAATCCACTCTTAAGTATACTTAAATTTTGGCTTTAACTATCCACAAATCTTTTGAAATCTTGTCTTAAATGAGCTAAACAAAAATTCTAAAAATCTGTGATTATTTTCGAACTTCATTTTAGTTTTCATCACTTTTCTAGCGTAATATTATCACTTTCATTGCTCTCTTTTAGCTGCTGATTTAGCATAATTGACATTAAAATACGTTGGGTAAATATGTTTCTAAGGGTCTTACGTTCATTGCAATTAAACTTAAAAATGTTATAATTATTTTAAAAAAATGAGTTGAATAGATGCAAACACTTAAAACAGATTTTACCAATAGAGATGAGCTCATCGTATATGTAAAAGATCTTGCACCTTGGGCTTGGGGCGAAGCATCGTCAATTTGTGGCGGTCACGATCAAGCTAATAAATTATTACAAAAAATTGATCCTATTAATTATGGTAAAACTAGAAATTTTGGTGATGGCAAGGTTACAAAACTCTCACCTTATATCCATCATGGCATCATCGATCTCAATGACATCAGAAATAATGCGCTGAGCAAGTGCTCACAACCAGAACAAATTACAAAATTCATTCAGGAGCTAGCTTGGCGAGATTTTTGGCAACATATTGCTGATCGAAATCCCGATTGGATTTGGCATGATGTGGAAGAATATAAAACAGGATTTACTGTAGAGGACTATCTAGATGAGCTACCAGAGGATATCATGAACGGAGATACAACTATTGCTTGTATTAACGCTTTTATAAAAGATTTGGTTAATACTGGCTATGTGCATAATCATGCTCGGATGTATTTGGCTAGCTATATTATTCATTTTAGACGTATAAAATGGCAAGTTGGTGCGAAATGGTTTTTAAAACATTTGCTAGATGGTGATGAAGCAAGCAATAATCTCTCATGGCAATGGGTTGCAAGCACTTTTAGCAATAAACCTTATATTTTTAATCTTGAAAATATTGATAAATATTTTGGTCATATTGTAGATACGACACCCAAAAATAATGAGATATTAAATGCAAGCTATGAAGATCTTACAAAGCGATTATTTCCAAACTTAAGAGGTAAACATGACTAAGAAAATTTTCTGGGTTCACGATAAATCTTTGTCTGTTGAACATATATTTTTACAAAATTTAGATGCTCAATCCAAAGCCATATTCATTTGGGATGATGATTATTTTCAAAGTCGCGCTTATTCACTTAAAAGATTAGTTTTTATCTATGAATCAATCTGTCAAATGCCAATTGAAATTATAAAAGGTAATATATTTGAAATTATGCAATCTTATGCACCTGAGAAAATAACTATAGCATTTACTGCAGATACCAAAATAAAAGAGATTATAAAACATCTTACCAAATTATATGAAATTGAAGTAATAAAACCTAAAAATTTTGTCGATATATCTGATAATTACCAGTTTGAACGCTTTTTTCAATATTGGAGTAAGGCCAAAAAATCTGCCTTTTTTAAAAATGGAGTTAGGTTATAAATTTGATTTAATGCTTAATCCCACTTTATAGATAGT
Organism: Rickettsiales bacterium; assembly: GCA_043765215.1. Taxonomy (GTDB): domain Bacteria; phylum Pseudomonadota; class Alphaproteobacteria; order Rickettsiales; family Rickettsiaceae; genus Megaera_A. The sequence continues at coordinate 11,198 of JAYUJO010000234.1, forward strand.
TGCAATACAATATTATCTTAATTAACGCCAATAATAGATAAGCAAAAATTATCCAGTATTGGCGTTAATTTAGGAAAAATATAATTTAAGAGTCTTTATTTTTATTTATACTTCTTATTATTCCCGTAATTACAAATGGGTTTTTGTATGATAAACACTGTTCAGTCTTTTTCATTGAATGAGTAAGTAATTCATGAAATATTGCAGCCTAGTTTCTTCTTTAAAATGGGCACTTTTTTTAAGTGAGACGTTAAGCGGCGTGCCTTACCTATATCAACGCATACGATGTCCACGCAAAATTATGAATTAATTCATAATGTCCTATGAGGTATAGTAAATTAACTTGAGATAGCATAGAAAGAGT
>JAYUJO010000235.1:0-4186 GCA_043765215.1 Rickettsiales bacterium
TAATTTAATAAATCATGATATATTCCGCATATATTTTTATCAACTATTATTAATTAAATTTTTCTATTTCAAGATGCAAAAAAAACTCTATATAAAGACATATGGCTGTCAAATGAATGTCTATGACTCAATAAAGATGCAGGAAATGCTTGCTCCATATGGTTTTATAGATACTAATGATATGGAAGATGCCGATATGGTTATATTAAATACATGTCACATTAGAGAAAAAGCATCTGAAAAAGTTTATTCTGAACTTGGCCGAATTAAAAAAATTAAAGACGTGCGTAAAGCAAATGGCCATGGTAGCATGATTATCGTGGTTGCTGGTTGCGTTGGTCAAGCTGAAGGTGAAGAGATATTCCGCCGCGCTCCCTATGTTGATATTGTAGTAGGACCGCAATCATATCATACACTTCCAGATTTAATGAATAAAATCGCAAGATCTAGTAAAAATTTGATTGATCTTGATTTTGTAGAAGAAGCAAAATTTGATAATTTACCAACTGATTACAAAGCCCAAGGAGCTAGCGCTTTTATATCTGTGCAAGAAGGATGCGATAAATTCTGCACTTTTTGCGTAGTTCCTTATACTCGTGGGGCTGAATTTTCTCGCCCAGTTGAGCAAATATATCGAGAATCCATGGCTTTAATTGAAAAAGGCGCTAGGGAAATTTATTTACTTGGTCAAAATGTTAATGGCTATCACGGCAAGGCGAATAATGAAATTGATTTTTCTCTAGCTGATTTAGTTCGACATTTAGCAAAAATAAATAATTTAGAGCGCATAAGATACATCACATCGCACCCAAATGAAATGACTGATGATTTAATTGCTTTGCATGGACTTGAGAAAAAATTAATGCCATTTCTTCATTTGCCAGTGCAATCTGGTTCAAATAAAATTCTAAAATCAATGAATCGAAAACATACTAGAGAAGAATATTTTACTATTATCGATAAATTAAGAGTAGCGCGTCCTGATATTGCCCTATCATCTGATTTTATTATTGGTTTTCCTGGTGAGAGTGATGAGGATTTTGCTGATACTTTAGATTTGGTTAAACGAGTAAAATATAGTCAGTGTTTTTCTTTTAAATATAGTCCAAGACCAGGCACGCCAGCAGCAGCAATGGCTCAAGTGCCAGAAAATATAAAAAATGAGCGATTACAAATTTTGCAAAAAGAATTAGCGGAGCAACAATTAGAATTTAACAAAGCATCAATTGGTCAAATTATGCCGGTTCTATTTGAAAGAGATGGTAAATTTGATGGCCAAATTTCAGGTAAAACTCCTTATATGCAATCAGCTTATGTAGATATGATAGATAATGATTATGTTGGTAAAATAGTTGATATCAAAATCACTAAAGCTTTGGCAACTAGCGTTGGCGGCGAGATAGTAGTAAAATAATATGTTGAAAAAATTTCTATTTAATTGCATAAAAATTGCTCTATTATTAGGCTTAATTGGCGGTTTTACTTTAGCTTATATTATTTATAAATATAGCAATGATTTACCTGATTATTCACAGCTAAAAAACTATTTCCCACCATCAATTACAAGAATATATTCTGCTGATGGTAAATTAATTGAGGAATTTGCAAAAGAAAAACGAATTTTTGTGCCAATTGGTTCAATTCCAAAACCAACAATAAATGCTTTTATTTCTGCTGAAGATAAAAATTTCTATACTCATGAAGGAATTGACCTATTAAGTATAATACGAGCGGCAATCACTAATGTTTCACATATAATGAATAATAAAAGAGTTGAAGGCGGCTCAACTATTACTCAACAAGTAGTAAAAAACTTTTTACTGACGCCTAAGAGATCACTTGAACGAAAAATCAAAGAAGCAATTTTATCATATAGACTATCACAAGTATTTACTAAAGATGAAATTTTAGAGTTATATTTAAATCAAATATATTTAGGCAAAGGAGCCCATGGTGTAGCTATGGCTGCTATAGTATATTTTAATAAATCAATTGAAGAACTGACTATTAGTGAAGCAGCAGTTCTTGCTTCAATGCCAAAAGCTCCGTCGCTTTATAACCCTTCTAAAAATATTAAGCGTGCAAGTGAGCGTAAAAATTACGTCATTAGCAGAATGTATGATGAAGGATATTTAACATATGAAGAAGCCAAAAATGCTGCATTAGAACCGATAATTTTATCAAATCATGATAAAGCTACAACAATTAATGCTGACTATTACGCAGCAAAAGTGCGAGAAGAAGTCATCGAGATGTTTGGTGATGAATATTTCTATAATGCAGGTTTAACCATCATGACCTGTGTTGATTCCAAAATGCAGCAAGCAGCAACTAATGCCCTTCGTTTTGGCATTAGAGAATATGATATGAAAAAGGGCTTTAGAGGCGCTCTTAAAAAAATTAGCCTTACAGATTGGCAGCAGCAATTACAAAATTTTGTAATTCCATCAGGATTATTAGATTATAATCTAGCAGTCATATTGAGCGTTGCTCATGATAATGCTAAAATTGGTTTAAAAGATGGCAGCCAAGAAACAATTTTTCTAAATGACATGAAATGGATGGCCACAAATATTAAAACTGTTGTAAGAATTTTGCAAGTTGGCGATGTTATTGCTGTTGAAAAAATTGATAAAAAATATTACTTACGCCAAATACCCGCAGTTAATGGGGGAATCATGGTGATTGAACATGAAACTGGACGCGTGCTGGCGGCAGAGGGTGGATATGATTTTAGCGACAGTAAATTTGATCGCACCATTCATGCCAAACGTCAACCAGGATCATCTATAAAACCTTTTGTTTATATGGCTGCACTTGAAAATGGAGCAAAACCTAATGATATTTTTAATGATGCACCTGTAGAAGTATATCAAGGCCCGGGATTGCCGTTATGGCGTCCTAAAAACTATGAACAAAATTTCTTAGGGCCAATAACATTGCGTAAAGGTATTGAGAAATCACGTAATACTATTTCAGTCAGAGTAAGTCAATATGCTGGGCTACCAAAAGTTACCGAAATAATTAGCCGATTTGGTATTAATGAAAATCCACCACTTCGTCATTCAATTGTTCTTGGTGCTATGGAAACTACATTATCGCAAATGACAGTTGCATATGGCGTTATTGCTAATGGAGGCAAAAAAATTGAGCCCCATTATATTGAATTGATCAAAGATCGTAAAGGTAATGTTATCTATAGAAGAGATTATTCTGAATGTGATGGATGCAGAATTGATAATTTAGAGAATATTCATGATGTCAAAATGCTTATAATAGATTCGCCATCTTCAGAGCAAATTATAGACGAAGCTACGAGCTATCAAATGATTTCGCTTTTAATAGGCAGTGTGCAACGCGGAACAAGCAGCAGGGCTAAAACGTTAAATTTAACAATAGGTGGTAAAACAGGGACAACTAATCTAGCTAAAGATACTTGGTTTATTGGTTTTACACCTAAAATCGTAGTTGGGACTTATGTTGGATTTGATAATCCACGAAGCTTGGGTAACCGGGTTTCTGGCGCCACAGTAGCGCTACCAGTTTTTATTAATTTCATAGAAAATGGCTATAAGCATATGCCAGCACTTGATTTTATTGTACCAGACACGATTATGCTAGCCAAAATTGACTATGATACTGGCCTGATTTCAACACAACCAAATGCAATTACGGAAGCCTTTAAAGTTGATAAAAAAATTGAGGATCCTGGTTCACAAGAGAATAGTTTATTAAATTTAGAAGATGATAATAAACTCATCGAGCCCCATACATTTAACCCATTTGATAAAATACAGGAATTAGATAGCTCTGAAGAATTATATTAAATATACCAATTAATTTATATGTATTTAACTATAGTAATAATAACTGGGCATCAATAAATTATAAAAAATTATCTAAATGCTAATCATATATAGAATTTGTAATTAATACTATGTTAATATAGATTTAATTGTTAAATTAAAAATTAAGTATGTATGGCGATATCTCCCAAAGATCAAGTTAAGTTAAATCAATCAATCGATATAGCTATTGAAAAAATCTTTCAAGATGCTAAAGTTGATATCAATTCTGAAATAAAATAGCAAGTCAGCAATATATTTAAAGATATAGATAATTATAAATTATCTAGCAACATTTTTGAAAACATAAGAGATAATTTAGAAACTTTAAAAAAAGCAGG
>JAYUJO010000236.1:0-4183 GCA_043765215.1 Rickettsiales bacterium
ATACTTTATTACCTTCTTCCTTAAATCTATACTATATGCTTGCATTTCTAACTCTTTACTATCACTCTTTCTATGCTATCTCAAGTTAATTTACTATATCTATTCGCTAATGTATAAGCAAAGATTATCCATAAGTGTGATCAATATAACAAAAAAAATGAAAAATAATACTTCACTACTTTTGATTTTAGCTATATCTTATGCAAGATCTTTATTAGAAAATTAAATGAGTTTTTTAAAATGAATGTTAAAGTGCGTTCGTATTTTATTGGTGTTAGTTGGTTTATTTTAAGTTTATTAAGCAGCTCCCTAAATGATGTGATCTCTAAATATGCGGGCATGCGTCTTCATAGCTATGAAATTACTTTTTTTAGATTAATGTTTGGCACCCTAACATTAATACCATTTATCTTATATTATGGTCCAGCTACATTGAAAACGACGAGACCATTAGTTCATTTTTTTAGAGGATTATTATTATTTTTCGGTATGGCCAGTTGGACTTACGGCCTATCAATAGCGCCAGTGACAACCGCCACGGTCATTAGCTTTACCATTCCTTTATTCGTGCTGGTGCTTGGCGTCTTTTTCTTAAAAGAAAATATTATATGGCAAAGATGGTTGGTAACTGTTGTGGCTTTTATTGGTCTAGTGATCACTTTAAATCCACATGCATCTGATTTTAATCCAAATATTTTTATATTTATTGCAGCGGCGATGTCTTTTGCCATTCTTGATATCATAAATAAAAAATTTGTAGTTCAAGAAACTATGATCAGTATGTTATTTTATTCAGCAACCATCACGGCTCTGCTAGCACTACCATTTGCGATGAAATATTGGATCACGCCTACTACGCATGAATTAATTTTATTATTTATTCTTGGTGCTAGTGGTAATTTAATTTTATTCTTCATCCTTAAAGCCTTTGCTTTAGCCGATGCAACCGCGCTTGCGCCATATCGATATTTTGAATTAGTAGTATCTGCAATAATTGCTTACTTAGTATTTCAAGAGGTGCCAACTCAAGCAACGATAATTGGTTCGCTCGTAGTTATTCCATCTACATTATTTATTATATATTCAGAAAAAAAACAGCTGAATAAAAATGATTAGATAGAATTAAATTTATAGTTAGATTTTTATAAAAAAATCATGAATAAAAAAAAGCTGATATTTGTAGGAGCAATAGCCAATATATTTGAGTGGTATGATTACGCTCTATTTGGTCTGTTTGCTCCTATTATCAGCATGAAATTTTTCCCTGATGATGATCCAAACGTTGCTCTACTTAACACATTTTTAGTATTCGCCTTAGGCTATTTAGTGCGCCCACTTGGAGGAATTTTCTTTGGTGTCATTGGTGATAAATTTGGTCGAAAAAAGGCTTTAAGTTCTGCTATTATGTGCATGGCTTTTCCTACTGCAGCCATTGGTTTCATTCCGACTTATCAAACATGGGGCCTGAGTTCCACAATATTAATAATTATAGTTCGAATGCTGCAAGGTCTATCCATGGGCGGCGCTTTGACTGGATCTGTTTCATTTACCATAGAACATAGTGAGGAAAAACATAAAGGGTTAATTGGCAGTATTCCGATGGCTAGTATCTGTGCAGGTATTTTACTTGGCTCTTTAGTTTCATTTATAATAAAAAATAGTTTATCGTCACAAGCATTTAATGATTGGGGCTGGAGAATTCCGTTTATGCTTGGCATTATGGTATTTTTTGCCGGTATTTACATTAAAAATAACACTCAGGAAACTCCTTTATTTGAGGATTTAAAACAAAAAAATTTGATAATAAAATCTCCAGTAAAATATGCGTTAGTTAATCATTGGTCAGAAATGCTGATTTCAATATTTATTAATGCTACTGGCTCGATTATATTTTATCTAGAAGCGATTTACTTAACTACTTACTTAAAATTAAATCGAAATTTTTCTGATGTTGCAGTAACTTATTTGGTCAACTCCTGTTATATTATTATGATTTTTGCTACAATATTTGCTGGTTGGCTCTCAGACAGGATTGGTAGAAAAAAAATATTCACCATAAATATAATAAGCATTATTTTATTATCATCATATTTACTCCAAACATTTGAAACTGCATCTTTTTCATCCGTTATATTTGCTTATATTATTATTGCGATACTTGCAGCCTTTTACATTGGGCCAGAACCGGCCTTGCAGGCAGAATTATTTCCAACTAATGTCAGGAACACAGCTCTTTCCATTTCCTATAATATAGCAACCAGCCTTTTTGGCGGAACTGCTCCTTACATTATCGAATCGTTAGTGCAAAATACTGGAACCATTACTTCTGGCGTTTACTATATTACTTCTGCTGGGTGTTTGAGCTTAATTGCATTATATTTTTACAAAAGGGCATAGGTAATTTCATCTCTACTTAATTTCAAACTTTCTTTATTTTTGCCGGCAACGCATCTGGTGGTCTGATATAAAGCGGCTCTATATTATTAATTTGATTCATTAATATTTTTTTCTTGGCAAAATTGGCAATATGTATAGCTTTTATAATAGGAAATCTTGGCAATATAATTAAATTATCGATATTTTTAATTTGCTCATAGATTGAAGATAAGCCACTTCCAGCGCAGGCAAGAACTCCTTGATATGATTGAATTAGCGCGCGTATTTCATCATTATTCAACAATGATGCATCAGATACTGGTCCATTTGAATCAAAGACTTGAACATATTGTTGGCCGCGGTAAGCATTAATAAAAATAAATGCGTAATCGAATTTTTTCACTTGCCCACATAATCGGTAGTGCGCTGCTTCAAAACTAGTAACGCCGACTCCATTTATGCCCGTGCTATGCATTATTCCTTGCGCAATCGCTAAGCTAATTCGGATGCCAGTGAAACTTCCTGGACCAATTATTGTGACTATATAGTTCAAGTCTTTGTAATTTAGCTTTGCATATTTTAAGGCTGATTCTATCATAATCATAATGCGCTCAGCTTGCATTGATGGTTTTAATTCTTGCTCAAAAGCTAGAATTTCTGCGCCATCGGTGATAGATACAGAACATGAATTATTTGAAGTGTCAAAACAAAGTATTTTATGCATATTTAATTGAATTCTAAAAAACTAAACTATACAATATAATGCTTAATTAGACAAAATAATTGACGATAAATTTCATGAAAATAATATCAGGTAGCACCAGTTGCAAACTAGCAGCGCAGCTTGCAAAACTAATGAATGTAGAATTGCTAAATACTAAAGTGAGTAATTTTAGTGATGGTGAATTAAAGGTTCAGGTGCACGGCTCAATTGGTTCAGATGTAATTATAGTTCAGTCAACGAGTCAGCCAGTAAATGATAGTTTAATGGAATTGCTACTTTTAACCGACACGGCAAAACGAGCTGGAGCCAAAAATATTATCGCAGTAATTCCATATTTTGGTTACGCTCGGCAAAATATGTCCTTTGAAAAGAACAGTCCAATCTCTGTTAGTTTGGTTATAAAAATGCTTGAATGTGCTGGTGTGACTCAAGTCATTACACTTGATTTACATTCTAAACAAATTGAAGGAATCTTTAATATTTCTGTAAAAAATCTTGAGGTTACAGATTTATTCCTGCCAATTATTAAAGATCAGGAAAATAAAATTATAGTAACACCTGATATTGGTGGCATCAGTAGAGCAAGAATTTACAGCAAGATGCTTAGGGTTGATCTAGCCATCATGAATAAAACTAGAGAATATAATGATGAATGTGTTATTAATGGAATTATTGGTGACGTAAAAAATAAGAATTGTTTCATTATTGATGATATTATTGATAGCGCCAGCACAATTTGCCTCGCTGCAGAGCTGCTGCACAATAACGGGGCTCAAAGCATTAATGCACTTATAACTCATGGCGTTTTATCTAGCAACGCACTTCAAAAAGTTGAGAAATCTCATTTGACTAAATTATATATTACAGACTCGATTAATTTAAATCAAGATACAAATAAAATCACTATCCTGCCTATTGTTAATCTAATTTACTCACAGATAAGTAATAATATGTTCTAGCTTTTCATTTACCAAAAAACTTGATAAATTGCTCTTGATCTTTTGCTGTAAAATTACTTTTAATTTGAATCACTTGTGTTCTATAGTAAATCAAGATGAGATAGCGTAATTAAAAAAGGAAACC
>JAYUJO010000237.1:0-4179 GCA_043765215.1 Rickettsiales bacterium
AAGAATGAACGTCCTGAAATAGCTATTGGTGAAGAATTTTATCACGCCAAGATTTCTTCATAAAATAAATATATGGATGGATGGCTTAATATATATAAACCACGAGGGATCAGCTCAGCGCATGCTGTAGCTATTGTCAAACGAACTTTTAGGCAATGTAAAATTGGTCACACGGGTACTCTTGATTTAGAAGCTGAAGGAATTTTGCCAATGGCGATCGGTGAGGCAACAAAATTAGTTAGCATTCTTATCGATGCCAAAAAACAATATCAATTTACAGTAAAATTTGGCGCGCAGACTGATACTGCAGACAGCGCTGGCAGAATTATAAATTCATGTCAATATATTCCAAATCACGATGAATGCATGGATATTTGCACTCAATTTATTGGTAATATTGAACAAATTCCCCCAGCATATTCTGCTCTTAAAGTTAATGGAGTTCGAGCTTATAAACTAGCGCGAGATGGCCAAAATGTAGAGCTTAAAAAGCGTAATATTGAAATATATGATTTAAAATGTATTACTTACGATGAAACTCAAGGAAATGCTACATATATTTGCGAATGTTCCAAAGGAACATATATTCGAACACTAGCAGAAGACATATCTTTTGCCTTGCAAACTTTAGGATATGTGGTAGAATTACGACGCTTAAGAGTTGGCATGTTTGGCATGGAAACAGCAGTGGATATATCAAAATGTTCAGCCTTAAACCCTCAAGAGACTGAAGTTCTCTTGCTGAGTAATTGCTTGAAGGTGGAGTCTGTACTAGACGACATCCCGGTACTAGAAGCAGATGAAGACATATTCCAAAAAATTCGTTTTGGTCAGCTCTGCACATTTGATGCTGATGATAATGAATTAGTTTGGGTTAGGTATAATGGCAGAATTGCGGCCATTGGAAGTTTGCTTTTAAATAACTTTAAATCTTCAAGAGTGTTTAATTTAAATTATGGAGAATGACGATGTCGATAACACAAGAGCGTAAAACGGATCTTATAAAAGAATATGCTAATAAAGATAGTGACACTGGTTCAGTTGAAGTGCAATGCGCAGTTTTATCAGAAAGAATTCTTAACCTAACTGAGCATTTAAAAGAAAATCATAAAGATTTTTCCTCACGTAGAGGTCTTTTAATATTAGTTGGTCGTAGAAGAAGACTTTTAACTTATCTTAAAAGATGTAGCCTAGAGAGATACATGACCTTAATTAATAGACTTGGTCTTCGTAAATAGAAATCTAATATCTATTACTTAATTAAGATTATTTAGAGTTAAGCACGCATTCATTCATTAATTTTGAGGATGCGTGCGAAATATTTAGTTCTATAAAATAAATATTTTTTCAGAAATTTAAATATCTTTTTCTCATCACGAATAAATCATTTTCTCATTTCTTTTTTATCTTTTCCTGTTATATTCAAATCATTAGAATTAGGTGACAATTTTCGACTCATATTACTATGTGAGATCGGTAAATTCACTATTAAAATCCTAATATAACTAAAACTTTTAAAAGCAGCATTATTATGCATAAATTGTATAATATATAAATTAAGCTGTGAACATATTATAAATTTAAAATAAAAATTCAGGGATAAATATTGATGTTTAATGAAATAAAAAAACAAATTAATTGGAATGGCGAAATACTAGAACTATCAACAGGAAAGATTGCGCGTCAAGCTGATGGCGCCGTGATGGTAAAAATGGGTGAAACAATTGTGCAATGTACCACAGTTTCAGCAAAAAAACCTACAGCTGGGATAAATTTCTTTCCACTGACGGTTAATTATCAAGAAAAAACTTATGCAGCTGGCAGAATTCCAGGCGGTTTTTTCAAACGTGAAGGCAGAGGATCTGAGAAAGAGGTTTTGGTTTCTAGATTAATAGACAGACCAATCAGACCATTAATTCATCGGAGTTTCTTTAATGAAACACAAGCTTTATGTACAGTTCATTCATATGATCCATTGCATAACCCAGACATATTAGCTTTAATTGGTGCATCAGCAGCTTTAGCAATATCAGGCATTCCATATTTAGAAATAGTTGCAGCCGCGCGCGTTGGTATGATTGATGATCAATTTATTTTAAATCCAACTATTGAGCAATTAAAAGAAAGCAAGCTTGAATTAATCGTTGCTGGCACGACAAGTTCAGTAATGATGGTGGAATCAGAAGCCGATTTCTTGGTAGAAAAAACCATGCTTGATGCCATTAAATTTGGACATGATGCTTTGCAACCAGTGATACAATTAATTGAAGAATTAAAAAAAGAAGCTGGAAAACCAGCGTGGGAAGTTACTGATTTATATCCAGTTAGTCTTAAAAGTGACATACGTGCTCTGGTTCAAGGTAATATAACCCAAGCATTTGCAATTAAATCAAAGCAAGAGCGTTATGCAGCTTTGAAATCAATTTCAGAAACTGTGCTTGAAAAGTTCTCAAATAATGAAGAATTCAGCCCGCTGCAAATAGAATCTGCATTGTCAGAAGTAAAAGCTGAAGTATTAAGAAATGATACGCTACAAAAACAAACAAGAATAGATGGCAGACGCCCTGATGAAATCAGACAGATTGAATGTGAAACTGCATTTTTACCAAGTGTTCATGGTTCATCTCTATTTACTCGTGGTGAGACGCAGGCAATTGTTGCAACAACTCTTGGCACCAATCAAGATGAGCAAATTATGGACGGAATTGAAGGGGAATATAAAGAAAGTTTCTTATTAAATTACATATTTCCACAATATTCTGTAGGAGAAGTAGGCCCAATGAGAGCCCCAAGCAGAAGAGAAGTTGGTCATGGTAAATTGGCATGGCGGGCATTAAAGAGATCTATTCCTAAAAAATCAGAATTTCCATATACAATCAGAGTAGTATCAGAAATCACTGAATCAAATGGATCATCTTCTATGGCGACTGTTTGTGGTGCTTCAATGTCGATGATGAATGCTGGCGTTCCTCTTAAAGCAGCTATATCTGGTATTGCTATGGGCTTAATCAAAGAAGGCGATGAATACTTAGTCTTGTCTGATATATTAGGTGATGAAGATTACTTAGGTGATATGGATTTCAAAGTAGCTGGAAGTCGCGATGGAGTGACTGCATTGCAAATGGATATTAAAGTTGCAGGCATTAACTTCGACATTATGGAAAAAGCTTTAAACCAAGCTAAAGAAGGACGCGTTCATATATTGAACATCATGAATGATACTATTGCAGGTAATTCATCTATTAGTGATAATGCGCCAGTAATTGAAACATTCCTTGTGCCTAAAGATAAAATTCGTGAAATCATTGGAGCTGGTGGTAAAGTTATCAGAGAAATATGTGATACTACTGGAGCTAAAATTGACATTAGCGACGAGGGTTTAGTTTCAATTTCAGCCGTTGGTAGAGATAAATTAGATGCAGCCGTTGCAAAAGTTAAGGAAATAGCTATTGATCCTGAAATTGGTGAAGTATTCATGGGCACTGTGGTCAAGATTTTAGAAGCAGGAGCATTTATCAACTACTCAGGTAACCGCGATGGTTTTGTTCATATTAGTGAGATTGCTAATGAAAGAATTGAGTCAGTTGCTGGAATTTTAAAAGAAGGACAACAAGTTAAAGTAAAATTAATTGGTTTTGATAGAGGTAAAGCAAAATTAACAATTAAAAATGCTGATATTGAGGGAGTTGCTACAACTGAAATTAAACCAAGACAGGATAGCCAGTCGCCTAAAAATGAAAATAGACGTGAAAAAAGCGATAAAAGCGATAAAAATGATAAGGAAAATGTGGATGCTTCATCTGCTGATTCATCTTCATTATTAGCGCCAAAAGAAGTGAGTGAAAAGAAAGAAGTTGCTCGTGATCCAGGCGAAAAACGTGATGTTGCTAAAAAATGGAAAACTAAAAAGCCAGGAAATGCAGCTGCTGATGCAAATATTACTGAGCGCAAATATTTCAAGTAATAAAATTAAAAGTCCTTTGTTGAAGGATCAACAGGGGACTTTTACTTCATATATCTATCGTTAAATTAACACCAATAATAGATAAGCTTTGCTTATCTATTATTGGGGAAGATAGGAATAATCAGGGATTAATAAACAATTATAAGCAAATAAAAAGTAAAAATTGTAATGAAATAATAAAATAAAAAGTAAAAATTATACAAAATTAAATCAGG
>JAYUJO010000238.1:0-4135 GCA_043765215.1 Rickettsiales bacterium
GGGTAGAATTTAGGGGCCTATTTTGAATTTACACACTTCCTGGGACAGAGCCTTGATTGCAGTAAATCTACTTAAATGACAGGCCTATAATAGTTAACATTAGAGTGATAAATAAGCCAACCATCCATTTAACATTTTCATTATGAGCATTTGATACATCAGCTTTGGTCGCCATGCTTTCTTTCAAATGTTCAATCTCTTTTTTAAAAATAGAAATTTCAGATTTTACCTCAGTAAAATCTAATTTTAATTCACTCTTAAGCTCAGAAATTTCATGACGAAGATCATCTTTTGTAACTAAACAATCATTTTTATTATTAATCACATCAATTATACTCTCAGCCGCAGGTTTATTAAGACCCGCTTTGGTCATATTTTCCATTGCTCTTAGCGTGTCAAAATATATCATTTTTATATTCTCTATATTGAACCTTAAGTGTATGTCAATTTTATCCAAATTTAAAGAAAATATTTATTTTAATATACGAAGCCAAGCATGCCAATCACGTATTCCTAAATCTGCTTCAAAATTTAGTAGGTCATAATTTGCTTGCATGCATGTCTCATGATTAGGAATAATTAACTCCTCGCCAGAAGACAAAGCAGCAATTTGAGTTTTGCAAGCTAATTCCAAATGATAGCAGTAAAATAATGCTTCATGAATAATCGAGCCGCAAGTAATAAACCCATGGTTTTGCAAAAAGATAATTTTTTTATCAGCTAAATCGTTAACTAAATTGGCACCTTGAGTATTCTCATCTAATGATAAAGCATTATATTGATGATAATTAATTTGTTGATAAAAATGCATTGCCCATTGACTAATTGGAAGCAATCCTCTTTTCATCGCAGATACAGCAACCGTTGAAACTGTATGTAAATGAAATATGACGTTTAAATCTGGTCGTGCTTTATAAATACTGCTATGAATTACATAACCAGTTTTATTATATAAATATTCTGATCCTTCTAATAATTTGCCATTTAAATCAACTTTAAGTAAACATTCTGCAGTGACTTCGCAAAAACAATAACCAAATGGATATATATAATAATAATCAGCTCCATCTGGCCGCGCTGATAAATGAGTATATGTGTGGTCATCCATACCTAATTTTGCAAAAATATTATATGCATGCGCTAAATTGGTTTTTACTTCAATATCCATAAATTTTAAGCTGCTTCAATTTTAAAATAATCCATTTGCCTGTAACTCAAAGCCTCTGCTATATGCATTTTTCGCACTGATGTCGAGCCAGCAAGATCTGCAATAGTTCTAGCAACTCGAAGAACTCGATTATATGCACGCATTGACAGTCTAAACTTTTTAGCTGCATCATTCAGCATATCTTTACCATCATCATTAGGCAGGGCGTAATCAATCAATAACTGCCCTTCTAACTGGCTATTAAGTCTGATATTATAACCCTCATAGCGCTGCAATTGTAATTCTTGAGCTTGCCTGACTCTTTGCGCTACTACTTCACTAGTTTCTTCATTTGAATCAGACAAAATGCGCTCATATGCATAATCATCTTGTGAATTACCAATTTCAATATGCAAGTCAAACCGATCAAGAATTGGTCCAGACACTTTAGCTTGATAGCTAGTTGCACATGATGGCGCCCTGCTACAAGCTTTTTGTGGATCATTTAAATAACCGCATTTACACGGATTCATCGCAGCAATCAACTGAAAATTAGCTGGGTATTTAACATGATTGCCCGATCTTGAAATCACTACTTCCTTGGTCTCAAGTGGCTGACGCAATGACTCAATCACACCAGGTGCAAATTCGGGTAATTCATCTAAAAATAACACTCCATTATGAGCAAGAGAAATTTCTCCAGGTTTTAAGCGTTTACCCATTCCACCACCAACCATCGCAGCAGATGTGCAAGTATGATGTGGCGCCCTAAAGGGACGCTCTTTAGTCAAACTACCACTACCTAAATTACCAGCAACACTAGCAATAGTGCTGCATTCAAGAATCTCAGCTGGAGATAGTTCACTCATAATGCCAGGTAATCTGGAAGCAAGCATCGATTTACCAGATCCAGGAGGTCCAAACATTAATAAATTATGACCTCCAGCTGCAACAATTTCAAGAGCGCGCTTAGCAATAGCTTGGCCTTTTATGTCTTTTAAGTCCGGATATTTTATATCACTTTTAAAAACACCAGCCTGAGGTTTTGATAAAATTTGGCTACCTTTAAAGTGATTGATTAATTCAAGCAAATTATTTGGTGCTAGAATATTATCATTACCAGACCACGCTGCCTCTGAGCCATTATCTTTAGCACAAATCAATCCTTTTCCTCTTGAATTTGCTCCCATGGCTGCAGGTAGAACTCCACTTACAGGCAAAATTGATGCATCTAGTGATAATTCACCAAGAATAAGATAATTGCTAATTTCATCAACAGGAAGCACGCCAAGGCTTGCAAGTATGCCAACACTAATTGCTAAATCAAAATGACTTCCTTCTTTAACTAAATCAGCTGGAGCTAAATTAATAAGAATCTTTTTAGCTGGCAGACTCAAACCTATAGAAGTAAGCGCTGCTCTGACGCGCTCCTTTGACTCAGCGATAGTTTTATCAGCAAGGCCAACTATTGTAAATTTGGGAATGCCTGGCTCAATTTGAACTTGCACGTCGACATCTGTTATATCGATGCCATTAAATACTAGACTTGAAACTTTAGTGATCATTTAATCTAATACTTATAAATTATAAAAATCCCAGTAATCGATAATTTTTGCTTATCAATTACTGAATAGATATTAAAAAATTGGTCTTGCAAGCTATTAGTATCTTGCTTTATTTTACATTTATTAATTAACTTATTCAAATAAATATTGTTTTATCTTCTTAAAGGATAAATTTATATTTCTATTTATTTACATCTTTTCAAAATTACTAATAAGTAAAGCTTATACATAATTGATGTTATAAAATAAATTTGGCAAGGTCGATGTTTTTGATAAAACCAGATAATTGTTTGTTAACAAAATCTGCATCAATAGTAATTTTTTGTCCTTTCATATCGCTTGCCTCAAAACTAACATCCTCTAATAAATTTTCTAAAATTGTATGAAGTCTTCTTGCTCCAATATTTTCAATTTCTTTATTAAATTTTGCAGCATAACTAGCAATTTCATTAATTGCTTCAGCTGTAAATTCAAGTTCAATCTTTTCCGTGCCAATTAAAGCAATATATTGTTTAATTAAACTAGATTCTGGTTCAGTAAGAATTTTTACCAAATCTTCTTGGGTAAGCGCTGTCATTTCAACCCGAATAGGCAAACGACCTTGAAGCTCAGGTAATAAATCAGATGGTTTTGATAAATGGAATGCGCCTGATGCTATAAACAAAATATGATCTGTTTTAATTGTTCCATATTTAGTGACAACATTGGTTCCTTCTATTAGCGGTAGTAAATCTCTTTGCACTCCTTCCCTACTAACTTCTGGGCCTTTACTTTCTGAGCGTGAGGTTATTTTATCAATTTCATCGATAAAAACTATTCCATCATTTTCAACTGCATTAATTGCAATCATCACCGTTTTTTCCTCATCAATCATTTTTTCAGATTCTTCAGAAGTAATTATCAGCAACGCATCTTCAACACTCAGCTTTTTCTGCTTCATTTTGTCATTACCCAAAGCTTTGCCAAGCATATCGCTAATGTTTAAAACACCCATAGATGCTCCAGGCATACCGGGTATTTCGAATCCTCCAGAGCCAGGGGCGGCATTATCTTTAACATTAATTTCGATCTCGGTATTATTTAATTCTTTGTTTAAAATTTTGTCCCTGAATTTATCACGAGTTTCAGGCGAAGCGGTTTTACCAACGACAGCATCTAATATTCTTTCAATTGCCTTTAATTTTGCTTTTTCTTCAACTTTTCTTTTGGCTTTTTCCTTTTGACTGCCTATAGCTATCTCAACAAGATCTCTGATAATAGATTCTACATCACGACCAACGTAACCAACTTCAGTGAATTTAGTAGCTTCCACTTTTATAAATGGTGCCATGGCTAGCTTTGCTAATCTGCGAGCAATTTCAGTTTTACCAACTCCAGTAGAACCTATCATTAAAATATTTTTAGGAGCAATCTCACTTTTTAG
>JAYUJO010000239.1:0-4133 GCA_043765215.1 Rickettsiales bacterium
ATATTATCAATTTGATTCAGAGCGCGTTATTGTTAATGACATCATGTCAATTAAGGAAACAGCCAATCATTTAGTTCGAAGTTTCGAGGGTAAAGCTAGAGCCTTTATTCAGGTGCAAAATGGTTGTGATCACCGTTGCACTTTTTGTATGATTCCATTTGGCAGAGGTAATAGCAGATCTGTACCAATGGGAGTTATTGTAGAGCAAGTTAGAATGCTTGTTATTGATGGCTTCAAGGAGGTGGTGCTCACTGGAGTTGATGTTACCGCTTATGGTGCTGATCTTCCAGGCCAGCCAACTTTTGCTCAAATGATTAAAAGACTACTAGCACTAGTTCCAGATTTAAAAAGATTAAGACTATCTTCAATTGATGTTGCAGAAATAGACGAAGATTTGCTGCAATTAATGAAATATGAACAAAGACTTATGCCGCATTTTCATATTAGCCTGCAAGCGGGAGATAATATGATTCTAAAACGTATGAAGCGAAGACATACTCGCGATCAGGTCGTTGAATTTTGTTTAAATTTACGCAAATTTAGGCCCAATGTATCTTTTGGCGCTGATATAATAGCTGGTTTTCCAACTGAAAGCGATGAGATGTTTGAAAATACTCATAGATTAATTTCTGAAGCTGGACTACAATATCTTCACGTATTTCCATATTCTGAGCGAGATGGTACGCCAGCTGCTAGGATGCCACAAGTAGCAATGAAAATAAGAAAGGAAAGAGCTTTTATTTTGAGAAAAGCTGGATTAGAAGAGGTTCAAAAATTCTATAGAGCCAATATAGGTCTAGATGTTGAGTTATTAGTAGAAAAAAACAACATGGCCCATTCTGAGAATTTTATTCCAGTTAAATTAAATGGTGAATATTCTTCTGGTCAATTAATTAAAGGGAAATTAGTTGAGATTCAAGATCAATATATGTTGATATAAAAACTTTTGATAGATATCATGAATAAGAAATATGCAGTAATAGGAGGTGGAAGCTGGGGAACAGCGCTTGCTTGTCTTGCTGCTCGCTCTACTATGAATGTTTTAATTTATAGTAATGAGCAAAATATTGCTGATGAGATAAATAATAATCATAGAAATGACAAATTCCTTCCAGGCATTAAGCTTCATGATCAAGTATCTGGATGCTCAAATTTAAAAGATATCCTGAACTACGAAAATTTAATTATAGCAGTTCCATCGCATGCTATTGAAGAAATTTTACTTCAATTAAAGATTTTGAATTTATCCAAAAATACAAATTTTTTAATTGCCACAAAAGGTATGTGTCAAAAGCCTGTGCAATTAATATCTAGCTTGATTGAGCAAAATTTTGACAATAATTTTGCTTTTATATCAGGACCAAATTTTGCCGAGGAAGTGGCTATTGGCAGATTTGCAGCCATAACTATCACCTCAAAAAATATACAATTTGCTGAGAAAGTTGGCAAAGAATTAAAGTCCGAGATGTTGGCTATTTCAATTTCGGATGATATTATCACGGTGCAAATTGCAGGAATTGTTAAAAATATTATTGCAATTAAAAGCGGAATATTAAGAGCAAAAGGCGAAGGAGAAAATGCTAAAGCTTGGTTAATTAGTCAAGGTTTAAATGAAATTGCGGTTATTTCACAAAAATTAGGTGGATCCTTGCAATCGTTGACTTTGCCAGCCGTTATTGGTGATTTAGTTTTGACTTGCAACTCTATTACATCTAGAAATACTAAATTTGGTTTTGAATTTCATAATAGCAATTACTCAAAAGAGTTTTTGAATAATTATCCAATTCTAGTCGAAGGCGTTCAATCAGTAAGAACATTAACTGAATTTATAGCAAAATATAATCTCGATTTACCGATCATATCTTCAGTGATGGATTTGGTTTAGTTGAGTCAAATAATTAAAGATAGTCATTATATGGAAGAAAAAAAATCTAAGCCAACGTTGAGAGCAAGAGTTAATAAAATCAAAGATTTTAGATGTAAAAACTTAATTGCAGTAATCGAGAATCCTAATGATTTGGTTAATATTGGTAGTATCATTAGAAACGTTGATGCTCTTGGTGTTGAGAAAGTATATATAGTTTCTAATAAAAAATTATTACCTAAAACATGGGAAGAGATGCGAGCCTCTCGAAAGATCAATGCTATAACTGTTTCAGCCATTAAATGGAGTTTTGTAAAGATTTTTGAGGATACAGATAGCTGTATTAATCATTTAGAAAAAAATAACTTTACATCAGTAGTTACTTCACCTCATATTAAAGGAAAAAATAATACAGTTTTACATGAGCATGATTATACTCAATATAAAAAACTTGCTATCTGGTTTGGCAATGAAGTTATGGGTATTAGCAACATCGCTGTAAATCGAAGTAATTTATGTATCAACATACCAATGTGTGGAATTATAGAAAGCCTTAATTTGGGCACATCATCGGGCATTGTACTTTATGAAATTACAAAGCAACGACGCGAATATCAGTTTAATTTAAAAAAATTAATTCAAGCTAAGAATTTATAATATATTTTGATCCCACCTTAAAAAATGATGATATAATTATTATATTTTCCTTCTTTTAAAAATAGATCTCCTTTTTAAAAGAGATAACTAAGTTAGAATATTTTTTGAGTTATTGTAATTATTTTGAAACAGTGGCAAACTAAAAAATTATAAATAAATCAACAATTACAGTACAAAAAAACTAGCTTAAAAAAATATTATACATAAATTTTTAAGCTAGTGATTATAGTTTTAAATCAATAATATTATTGATTATTTAGCATGATTAGTTAGCCATGCTCATATCGATTTTAGCTTTAATTTCTTCTGAAGCTGTGCTGAAATCATGCTTATTAAGTTTAGCACACTCATCTTTTGGCACATAAATCCAAGCTTCCATTTCATTAGCTTTATTTTGATGAGCCATCACAGAGTCACCAACACCATCAGCCATGTTTTCCATGATCATGTTCTTGCCTTCTGCATTCATAACTTTACATTTTTCCATTCCTGTTGGTGCATCTGCAGCCATTTTAGCTTGAGCACTTGTGAATGTTAAAGCAGCTATTGCAAATGCTGTAGCTAGTAATTTTGAATTAGTCATATTATATCCCACTATTGTTATATTAAATTAATATCACAGATGTTATTAAACACATCACCTGCATAGTAGTAAATAGTAAATTATTATGAGTGTATATAGTTAGAGATTTGTTATTTTTACCATCATTATCAGTGCATAATTTGTAAAAAATGTGCATTTAGAACACATATCTTAATTAACGATAATAATTCGAGGCAAATTTGCTAGGTCTTTTTTCAGTACAATTTTATCAAATCCATTATGGTTAATTATTGCAGATACATCATAAAACTGGTTAAAACCAATTTCTAATATAATTTTACCATCAGTTTTTAAATAATTAACAGCATATTGTATTATTTTTTTATAGGCATATAGTCCATTATCATTTGCATATAATGCTAAATGGGGCTCAAAATTATTAGTCTGAATTGCTACTAATTTGCTGTCTTGATAAGATATATAAGGTGGATTACTGATAATAAAATCAAATTTTTCATTTTGAATATTTTCATACCAATCACTAACTTTGAAAGTAATTTGATGTTCAACTTCATGTTTTTGTGCATTTAACTGAGCAATCTGTAGAGCCGTACTACATATATCTGTTGCAACTATTCTTGAATTTTTTAATTCTTTAGCCAAAGTTATCGCAATTGCACCGCTGCCTGTACCTAGATCTAATATTTTGATTTCAGAATTATTATCAATATTTATATTTTGCAAAACTTCATCAATAATCATTTCCGTCTCTGGTCTTGGAATTAAAACATTGTGATTCACAATAAAATCAAGACCATAAAATTCTTGCTTTTGCACAATATAAGCAATTGGCTCTGAATTTTCTCTTCTCTTTATTAATTCATGATATTTTTTTAAAATAGAATCAGAAAGTTTATTATCATAATTAATTATTAATTGCTCATAAGTGATTTTTAAAACGAACATAAGAAGAATCCTAGCATCAAGCAGCGGATTTGAGTTGTTAATTAATTTTAAACTAGCTTGTTTTAAGGCGTCTTTAATTAACATATGATTAGTAATCAACTC
>JAYUJO010000240.1:0-4126 GCA_043765215.1 Rickettsiales bacterium
AGATTGCTTTGCTTTTTTAGTCATTTGCTTAATATGAATATCAAAATAACGTCTGTTAAATACCCCAGTAAGGCCATCTTTAGTTGACAGATCTACACTTTCTTCTAATTCTTTCCTTAAATTATCTTGATATTGTTTTCGCCTTAACTGAGTTTTTACTCTGGCTTGCAATTCACTTTTGTCAACAGGATAAATAAAATAATCATTGATACCAAGCTCCATACCTTTAATTACCATTGGTATATTTTCTTCCTCAGCAAGTAGCATTAAGATTGAATTTTTAAACGGAGGTTTGGACCTAAGAGCGACACCAATTCTTAAGGGATCCTCACTATCCATTTGACAACTAATAATAATTAGATCTGGAATAAATGAACCTAATGTATGAATTTCTTCTAAGTTAGAAATAACAATTACTTGGCCTGTTAATGATTCCAAATTTTGCTTTATATTTTTTGATTGAATTATATCATCATCTAATAACAATATTTTATTATCACTAAAATTATCTTTAAGTTCAATTAATTCATTACCAAGAGCCTCATTAGTTTTATTACGTAGCTTCAATTCGTCAATAACTGTTTTCATTCTAGTTAAGGATTTTACTCTTGCAAATAAGGCAGTATCATTAATGGGCTTTGTTAAAAATTCATCAGCTCCAGCCTCTAAACCTTTAATACGATCTTCGATTTCTGATAAAGCTGTAACCATAACAACTGGTACATGCGTGGTATCTAGGTTAGATTTAATATGTTTACATGTCTCAAAGCCGTCCATACCAGGCATCATCACGTCTAATAAAACTATATCAACTTGATTTTGAGATAATATTTCTAGAGCCTTAGCACCGCTACTAGCCGTAATTACAGTATAATATTCACTTAAAAGCTTTACTTCTAAAAGTTTCACATTTTGTTCTAAATCATCGACTACTAATACAGTTGCTGTCATAAAAAACTTTAAACTGGTTTAATAAATTTATCAATAGCTTTAAAAAAACTATCAATTGAAACAGGCTTGGCAAGATACATATCGCAACCAGAT
The DNA here is from genome assembly GCA_043765215.1 of Rickettsiales bacterium. Taxonomy (GTDB): domain Bacteria; phylum Pseudomonadota; class Alphaproteobacteria; order Rickettsiales; family Rickettsiaceae; genus Megaera_A. Next base: position 1,045 of record JAYUJO010000240.1, read on the forward strand.
CTTGATATTCTAAGCTCATCTTTTTTCATTGCAAAAGCTGTTATTGCTATTATTGGAATATGTTTAGTATCAGAATTTTGTTTTAAATCTTGAATTAAATCAATGCCTGAAAAACCATTCAATTGGATATCCATTAAGATTAAATCTAATTTTTTATTTATTGCGATTTCAATTACATTCGCACCATCTTTTGATGTGAAAACTTGATGTTTTTGTATGGTTAGAAGATCATGAAATAACTTCATATTTAAATCATTATCTTCAACAATTAAAACTTTACCCATAATTATATTAATTTTATTTAAAATCTATTATTTTTCTATATATTATTTGTAGCTCATATAAAAGATAGGAGCAAGTTCACTATTGAATTTTGGTGAATAAAAAAACTTATAGCATAAGAAATATATTGTATTTTTATCATTAATTTAAATATAAGTTATTGATCATTGTCAGTCAGGTTGTTTATTTCTTGCCAGGAACCGTTAATGTTGCGTTGAAAAAAATCAATAGAAGTTATTTGTAAATGACTTTTGATAAAAATATTTTTTATATGGTGGAAATTAATTATATCATCATTGTCAAATATAATTAATACTTTATTAATTTTGATCAAAAATTCAGGTTCTGAGATTATTTTTAATAATGATTCTGTTGATGGATTAACTACAATAAGTAAACTCGAGCAATTAGGATTAATTATTGAATTAGTAATAAAAATCGGTTGCTTTTCTGGTATCGGGTCTTTATCTGTTGCATGAGGTATAAAAAACTTTTTAGAAAATGTCCATAATGTTCTGTCTAGTTCTTCAGTTAATTGCTCATTATCTGTGATTACACAAGTATTGAGCGAGCTATTATAGCATTTTTGAGCTAATTGACAGAAGGTTTTGGTTAAAGAGTCATTTGTTGTTTTGTAACAGCTTATTTTTATCATGGGTGAAATTAAATTACTTGCTAAAATTTATATGTATTCTTGCATCAATGCATATCGATTAGTATAATCACAGATTAATTCAATTTTTTCAAGATTTAAAGAGTATAAAATATAATGTTGAGATGTTCTTACATAATTCTAATTCATAATAATGAACAAAACATAGTTAAACTTATTGAATCTTTAAAACAAATTGAGGGTAATTTTCGCAAAGAATTTATTTTTATAGACGATGGTAGTAGCGATGATTCTTTAAATGTCTTAAAAAATGCAGTTAATGATATTCCAAGAACAACAATAATTACTCAAAAAGTGCAAGGTTCAACAATCAGTATTAATAAAGCAATAAGCTTAGTTACAGGTGAATATGTTCATTTTGTTGAAGGAAATGAAATCCTTCATCCAGATTCAACAGCAATATTAATGGATGCATGTTTAAAGTTAGGTACTGACGTTGCAGTGGGTTTAATATCTAATAAGAAATTCTCTCAAGAAACGATTAAAAATAATATTGATAGTCGTATAATTAGTGATTCTATTGATGAAATATTTAATAGAAAAATTCTTTCCCTGCAGCATATTGGAAAATCAGGGAGTATGGTCCATGCCCAATTATTAGATAAAATAAATAAAGTTGATAATAGTGTATATACGCATAATATGTCTCTGTCTCTTCGTTGCGCTAAATATTCAAAATTTGCTTTTATAAATAATTATATTTCAAGTCAACCTATTGATTACAGCAATCATGATCAAAAATTTAATGCATATAATAATTTAAAATCTATATATAATTTTGCCAAAGATAATGAAGAAATTTTTGCAGAAAAAATTGCTGCATTATTAAAAATGCTTAGTATTGAAACTATAAATAAAACTAATAAAATCAAGTACTTAATCATGTATCTTATCAGCAAATATATAAAATCATATTCTCTTAAACGAGTGCTTAGTTTATATAAAATTGAATTAGAAAAACTATTTTAAGATCAATTATAAAAATTTTTTTTTATAAAAAAATATTTTTGCCCTTGAAGTAGTTATGTACTGCTCATATATAGCTAACTACAGCAATTATTTTTAATATAAGAGGAAAAAATGAATTTAAAACCTTTACATGATCGTATCGCAATCATAGCTCTACCAATTGAAGAAAAAACAACGGGTGGCATCATCATTCCAGATAGCGCTCAGGAGAAACCAATGCAAGGCGAAGTTGTTGCTGTTGGAAGCGGCGCTAGAGATAAGGATGGCATCATCATTCCTATGGAAGTAAAAGTTGGTGACGTTGTCATGTATGGCAAATGGGGCGGAACTGAAGTAAAACTTAATGACAAAGATCTGATCATCATGAAAGAAAGTGATGTAATAGGAATTATAACAAAGTAATAAAATTTATATTTTTTAGAGAGAAAAAAATTATGGCAAAACAAATTAAACATGGAAGTAAAGCTCGCGAAGAAATGATCAAAGGTGTTGATATTCTAGCTGATGCAGTAAAAGTGACTCTTGGTCCAAAGGGACGAAACGTTGCGATAGAGCAATCATTTGGCGCGCCAAAAGTGACAAAAGATGGTGTAACAGTGGCTAAGGCTATTGAGCTTAGCGATCCAATGCAAAATCTTGGTGCTCAATTAATTAAATCTGTAGCTAGTAAAACAGCTGATACTGCAGGTGATGGAACAACGACGGCGACTATACTTGCTCAATCAATCGTAAAAAATGGTAATAAAGCAGTTGTTGCTGGCTTTAATCCGATGGATTTAAAAAGAGGTATTGATTTAGCAGTTAAGGCATTATTAGAAGAAATTAAAAAAGCTAGTAAACCAATAAGTTCTAGAGAAGAAATTTCTCAAGTAGGAACAATCTCAGCCAATGGTGATAAAGAAATTGGTGAACAAATTGCTTTAGCTATGGAAAAAGTTGGTAAGGAAGGTGTCATTACTGTAGAAGAAGCCAAGAATTTTGGTTTTGAAGTAGACGTAGTAGAAGGAATGATGTTTGATAGAGGATATTTATCACCATATTTTGTTACTAATTCCGAAAAAATGATAGCTGAATTAGATAATCCATTTATCTTATTATTTGAGAAAAAACTATCAAGCCTGCAACCAATGTTACCAGTGCTTGAAGCTGTTGTTCAAT
>JAYUJO010000241.1:0-4122 GCA_043765215.1 Rickettsiales bacterium
CTCTTATTGCTTACACCTTAAAACCACGTAAACCTTCAATAAATCAACGCTTTTTACATAATAATATCATTAACCTTATGTCGAACTCAGGTTATTTAAGGATATAGATTTTTCATCTTTATCGTCACTAAGACTAAACACTAAAAAGATTTATACAAAAAAAGGAATTATCGACACTCATCATTCTACTAAAACCTTATTTGAATCATTAAAATTAAATTTATTTACAATAGGTGATGGGTTTACACAATTCAGAGATATACAAAGTGAGTTAAAGAAATTATTCTCTGAAATAAATCAATCAGATGATAGTAAACCTTTAATTGTAATAAATGCTCATGGTAGAATATGTGCTGATGGTATGTATGCTATAAATCTAGGCTTACACTCACTATCTATTATTAAAATGTTCAAAACAATAAGTTTAGAATTTAAAATGCCTGTAGATATTCTTTTAGCATCATGTCATGGAGGATTGTCACATGAATATGTTGACTTATTACCTAAAGGATCAAAGCTAATAACTTTTAGATCAGATGATCAAGAGATAGATGGTTGATATATGATAAATAGTTTTAACTATTTGAGCGCTCTGAACCTCTCTGACATTTCTATTTTGGACATTATAGAAGGATTTTTCAAATCTGTTGAATGGCAAAGTATAGGAGCTATTCCTTCTGTAAGTATAGCTGGATACGCAAGAGAATTAAGTTTTGAAGAATATTGTAATAACTTTAGTGCTATAAAAGAGAATATTGCTGATGAACAAAATTTACTATCCTTACAGAAATTAATTGTGAATCATGTTCTTAAAGACTTTTTTATTCATGATGAAAAATATAATGATATAAGAAATAATGGTAATATTATGGATCAATATTCTCATAGTTTAGATTTATTAGATTCTTTACCTGGAGATCACTGGCTTAAAGTGAATCTTACACATATTATTGAAGAGATAAATACTCTTAATAATAAGTTGTCTTCTTGTGATGAAGATATCAAAGTGGAAGAAAAATTAGTTTTAAATAATGACAATATATTTGAAATATTTAGTAAATATTTTAGTTCTGACTGCAGAGTGGTATCTACGCAAAGAATCGATACATTAAAGCTAACATTAATCAAATTATTATATCAGAACCAAATTTGGAAATTCTTGATAGTTATTTAGAATGCTTAAATACAAACCATGAAGATCATGATGACTCTTCATTACTCTCAGGTGTTATCGTTGATATTGAGTAACACCAATTATAGATAATTTTTGCTTATCCATAACTGAAATATTAGAATAAATCAGGCTTAGAGCGGTCTAAACCTGATTTAATTTTTTATAATTTTTACTTTTTAGTTCATTTCATTACAATTTTTTTTTACCTTAACCTTTAATTCATATTAATTCAATCTACGTATATTAATATACGTTAATATTTATTATTTGTTATTGATATTTATTATTGTTTACGAAAAGAAAAATTAATTTTTAAATATAATTTAAAAAGCTGCATACTCTCTTATTGAGATTATGCAGCTTAAAACTAATTTAATATTTGAAGTAATCCCTTTTTATTAATGGCAATAATGGAGCTATCCATTTTTACACGCCAGGCTTGCGAATAATATAGAGTTTATTATTTAAGTCTTTTAATTAAACTGTCATATACCCTGGCATATCAGAATTTGATTGATCTGCGCCAGTAACATTGGATTCATCCGTAATATAAAAAATTTCTTCAGAATAAGTTCCAATAGCTAAGCCAGAATATTCGCCAATTGGAAGACCACCTAAAGGCTCAAATTGTTGTTGTGAATCAATAATTTTACAATTTATGTAATTAGAATTATAATTTTCAATAATTTTAACTTTTGTATTTTCAATGGTAATTTCACTAACAGGAGAATTATTAGAAGTCTTAATTGAAACTGTTTCTATTGTTATATATACCTTTGATTATTAATTTATATTCATATAATATATACATATTAACAGATGTCAATACTTATTATTAGTTATTGATAATCATTAGTATTTAAGAGAAGAAAAAAGTTAATTTTTTAGTTAGAATTTAGTAAGAGAAAAAATTTAATGGATAATTTTAAGCAAAATATAATTAATTTATATGGAGAAAAAGGAAAGCAGTGGTTAGAGCAGCTGCCAAGTTTGATTAAGAAATAAAAAATATAATTGATTATTTTTTTTGCGCTTTAAATAGTTTATGCCATATTTAATTTATTATTTTTTTACAATTTAAATTTTAAAAATGACAAAAAGAAAAATATTTTTGATTATTGTTATATCCATCAGCATAGCATTAGCAATTAAAACATATGAAATTAAAAAAAATAGTAAAATAGTTGATTTAAGTTTATGTGAAGATTTAAACGAAAGAAAAGAACATATAAGACAAATGGAAACAAAAATTTCTGAATTAGCACAAAAAAGAAAAACTAGATCAGAGCATATACTTAAAAAACTCAATGTTCCTATTAACATCTATCTTCCATATATAGAAGATGAAAATGAAGTTTTAATTCAAGAAAAAAATGAAACTGCTAATCGTATATTAGTTTTATTAGTCGTTGCCTTAAAAGCAGAAGGTTTAGATCAAAAAAAGGTTACCTCTATAATTAAAGATTATGAACTTGAAGAATATATTACTTAAAAAGAAGCAATATTCTTAAATTCATTAAATCCAAGTCAACATGATAAGACTCAATTTATTTGGCGATATGAAGCAGCAAACACTTTATTATGGACGCTTGGATACATCCCTGAATTATCTCCGCCAACTACAATATGCGATATCTCTTTAGCAATAAACTTAATGAAAAGTAAAACAAAAAAACAATTTATAGAAGATGCAAAACTTAGATCTATTTCTGATATACTTGATGAAAATGATCTTATCTATCGATACCATTGGGCTGTAGTAGAATCTCAAATAAATAATTTAGAAATTTCTTCTGATATAGATTCAAGCATTGTGCTTGAAAGGCACTATGCATTAAATTGGCTTATCGGCTACATGAATCAAAGTTGGGATAATATATCTACAGATACTTAAAAACCCACATACATCCTTAATTATATTGCCAAATATAATAGTTTAAATGCGTTGCAAAGAGAATCCATAATAAATATGGCGTCATTAGTAATGAAACTGACTTGAGTTTTGCATGAGCTAAATAAATCAGTAAACTAACTGCAAAATCCATTATAATAATATTTAATAAAGACAAACCAGTTAAATGATAGCGAAAGAACAAAGGCATCCAGCACCAGTTTAAGATCAATTGTATTATGTATAAAATCTTAATTTGTTCTAACTTTAGATATGAAGGAGCTCGCCAAATGAACCATCCACAAAATCCAATCATGCCATATAAAATCGTCCAAGCAATTGGAAAAACATAATTTGGAGGCGTTAATGGGGAGCGATTTAAATTACTATACCATGTATTTACTTCTGACTTTGTTAGAGATCCGATTATTGATCCTATAGCTATTAAAGCTATAATCCAAATAACACATGATATATATTTTTTACTTTTCATAATTTGTCATATGTGATGATAAAAATTATTAACTATCTCTTAATATTCCACCAAACTTTTGCATTACACCATCAATAATTTTTTGATTAAGTATATTAATATCTGCCTCAATCAACGTTTTATCACTATCTTGAATATTAACTGAGATCGCAATTGATTTTTTACCAGCTTGAATTTTATCCCCACTATATACGTCAAATAAATTCACAGATTTTACCAATTTTTTGTCAGTACTTTTAATAGAATTAATTATATCCAAAGCAGGAACATCTGAATTAATAATAAAGGCAAAATCCCTAGTTACCATTTGATAATTTGATATTACATAATCAGTTTTTTTGCCAAATTTTGCTGAACTAGTGGGTATATTATTAATATTTAATTCAAAAGCCATCACATCAACATCAATTTCAAACTTCTTTAAAATAAGAAGATGAACTTGACCAAAATAACCTAAAATATTTTTGCCAAGTGAGATGGTTGCCGACCTAGTTGGATGATAATAACTCGGTGCATTATTTTTAATTTGGCATTTATTTAAGTCAAGTTTAGCAAATTCAAAGA
>JAYUJO010000242.1:0-1487 GCA_043765215.1 Rickettsiales bacterium
ATAAATACCATGGCTTTTAGTAAATACAGTTAAAATATACTTGCGCTCTCCTAAAGGTTTTTTGTTGATTATTATACCAAGGTCGGTAAAATTCATATAATATAAATTATTATTTTTTTTTATATTATTTCAAGTCTATGTCAAAAACAATTAAATTAATATTTATATTATTCAATATCCTGTTATTGATTAATAGTAATGCAAATGCGGCTTTAGATAAGCCAAAATTAGTCATTGCTGGAGATTATTGGTGCCCATATAATTGTAAACCAAATAGTGAAATGCCTGGTTTTTTAGTGCATATTTTTAAGAAAGCTATGTATATTTATGATATAGATGTTGAATATAGAATGATGCCTTGGTCAAAAGCTTTGAGTGACCTTGATATAGGTAATATTGATGGCATTATTGGCATAAATAATATTGAGCAAAAAAATTTAGTCTCTTCTAAACTACCAATGGAATATAGCGTATCAAAAGCTTTTACTAAAATTGATACTAATTGGATTTATGATGGACCTGAATCTTTGAGAGGAAAAAGATTAGGTATTATCATGGATTATACTGCAGATGACTCGATTAACAATTATATTGGTATTAATTATACTATTAACCCTGATGAGTTTGTCGTTGAAGATGGTGAAAATGCAGTAACTGAATCTATTGCCAATATTTTAGATGACAAATGTGATATTTATATTGAAGATGAAAGAGTGGTTAAATATTACCTAAATCAGACTGGTCTTGGAAAATATATTAGAGATGCAGGTCCTATTTCTAGTGAGAAATTGCCAATATATATAGCATTTAGAGCAGATATTCCAAATGTTAAAAAATATATAAAGTATTTTGAAGATGGTTTAGCCTCTTTAAAAGCAACTGGTGAATATGACGATTTGAGATTAAAATATAATATGGATCAATAAATAATATTTATGCAAAATAATCTAATTAAATATAAAGATTTAGTGCCCAATATTGATCAATCAACTTTTATAGCTCATGGTGCATTAATTATTGGCGATGTGACAATTGGCAGAAACTCAAGCATCTGGTTTAATGCTGTAGTTAGAGGTGATGTAGCACCTATTTCAATTGGAGAAAACACTAATATCCAAGATGGCTCTGTTATTCATACTTCTAGATTCAATGGACCAACCGTAATTGGAGATAATGTAACAGTTGGACATATGGCCCTGATCCATGCATGCACAGTGGAAGATAATGCATTTATTGGTATGCAATCGACCGTAATGGATAAAGCCATTATTGAGGAATTCGGCTTTCTTGGAGCTGGAAGCTTACTTCCCAGTAATAAAATAATAAAAAAATATGAGCTTTGGCTTGGAAGACCAGCAAAATTTATTAGAAATCTATCAGACGAAGAAAAAGAATTTATGTTGGATAACTTTAAATCTTATGTTACTTTAGCCAAAAATTATCATGAAAATTGTTAAATTAAAAAAATGTTATATCGCAAAATATTT
>JAYUJO010000243.1:0-1484 GCA_043765215.1 Rickettsiales bacterium
AATTTATTATTTATAATTTCGTCAACTAATCCTGCAATTTCAACGGCAATAAACTCGCTAGTATGGTGAGATACATTATACCAATGGCGCTGATAAAATAAATAAACTGCAGATAATTGAGCAATCATTACTGGTATAATGATGATCAGCATAAACCTAGTTAAAAGACTAGTAGGAATTAATTTACGCTTTAATAATTTAAGTGTAAAAAGCATATCCTTTATTACGAATGGTTTTCAAAAAATGTGGATTTTTAGGATCTTTCTCTATTTTATTACGCAGACGCACAACTTGCACATCAATTGATCTTAAATTAAGGCCACCTAGTTTTTCCGATAACTCCTCACGTGATATTACATTATTTTCAGCTTTAATTAGAGTTTCTAATAAATTTATTTCAGAAGAGCTGAGGTTAATGTCATTATCATTTTGTTTAAAAACTTTGGTAACTAAATTATAGGAATAATTACCAAATTTGACGATTTCCTGTTCTTTTTTATATCTTTTATGAGAATTGATCAAATTATTAATTCGTAGCAATAATTCACGCGGATCAAATGGTTTTGTAATATAATCATTAGCGCCAGCCTCCAAACCATTAATTTTATCTTCAGGTTCTGATAAGGCCGTCAGCATTACTATAGGCATAATGGACCCACTATCTTTAATTCTTTTGGCAAATTCAATACCAGATATTTCGGGCATCATGACATCCAATATGACTAAATCAAAAATAAAATTAGATAGATGTTTCATAGCATCATTAACATTAGTGCATATAGACACTAAAAAATCATGTTGGCAAAGAAACTTCTTCAAAAGTTTTAGTATTCTGTTATCATCATCAACTATTAAAATATGTGGGTTTTTATCCATTATAACTAATTGTTTAATATTGTTTTTAAAAATGATATTTAAATAATATAGTTCTAAATATTAAAATTGACCAGCAAATTTCTATCAACAATATTTGAAAATGATTATGGATTTCAAAACCGCAAAAAAAACTTCTGATTATATCTGGATTAATGGCCAATTTATAAAATGGGAAGATGCTTATGTTCACGTGCTGACCCATAGCCTACATTATGCTGGAGCAGTTTTTGAGGGCTTAAAATCTTATGATGGTAAAATATTTAAATTAATAGAACATATTAATCGATTATTTAAATCAGCAGATAGTATGTTCCTAAAAGTAAATTATTCATTAGATGAAATCAAAAAAGCTACTCACGAATTATTGGAAATAAATAATTTAAAAAATGCCTATATTCGCCCTTTAATATGGCGAGGAGCAGACTCTATTGCCTTATATAGCCCATTAGCTCAAAATAATTTTTTAATTATGGCTCAAGAATCTAATCGTCCTTTTGTCAATGGTCTTAAATTATGCGTCAGCGAATGGAGAAAAGTTGATGTTAACGCTTTTCCAGCTCAATGTAAATCTTCTGCTCATTATGCTATGATGTTGGTATCGCAGAGTT
>JAYUJO010000244.1:0-1481 GCA_043765215.1 Rickettsiales bacterium
TAGTAATTTTAGGCTTAAAAAAATATTTCAATGTAAGCGCCATAGCGATTACTATTTCATATAACACCCAGTTTTTTATATATTTCATCATATATTTACACCTCACCCAGGTAAATTATCAGTTAACATCAAAACAGATGCAACAAGTATCACCCAAAATAATGTCACTGGCAAAAAGAATTTCCAACCAATGCGCATTAATTGATCATATCTATATCTTGGCAAAGATGCTCTGATCCATAAAAATACAAATAATAAAAAGCAAATTTTAAATACAAACCAAATTACTCCAGGAACAAAATTTAGGAATTCAATATTAAATGGTGGTAAATAGCCTCCCATAAAAAAGATCACGGTAATAGCACTCACTAGCACCATATTTGCATATTCACCAAGGAAAAATAAGGCAAATGACATAGATGAATATTCAACATTATAACCAGCTACTAATTCAGCTTCCGCCTCAGGTAAATCAAATGGTAAACGATTAGTCTCTGCCAACACTGAGATAAAAAATATTACAGCCATTGGTGCTAGCATAATCTGAATCCAAAATGGCATGTTCCTTTGATGCTCAACAATTTCAGTCAAATTAAGTGTGCCAGCCACTAATAACACAGTCACGATAACTAAACCCATAGAAACTTCATAAGAAATCATTTGAGCAGAAGATCTCACTGCGCCAAGAAATGCATATTTTGAATTACTAGCCCAACCAGCCATAATAATTCCATAAACTCCAAGTGAAGATATTGCCAGCACATAAAGCACACCCACGTCAATATTAGCAAGCACCATGCCAGAATCAAAAGGAATCACTGCCCAGCATATAAAACTTAATGTAAATGTAATCATTGGCGCAATAATAAATACTGCCGAGCTTGCTTTTGTTGGGATAATTACTTCTTTAAACATTAATTTAACAGCATCCGCAATTGGCTGTAATAAACCAAAATAACCAACAACATTTGGCCCTTTTCGCATTTGCATTAAACCAATTACTCTTCTTTCAGCATATGTTAAGTAAGCTACGGTGAGTAATAATGGCAGAATTATTGCCACTATTTTTAAAGCAATAAATATTATTGGTAAACCATATTCTAAAAATAATTCCTTCATAATAAAACCTCATTATCAGGCTTTACTGATTCACTATCATTAATAGCTTTTACACATCTAGCCATGGTCACCGACGCCCGGCTAATTGAATCAGTTCTATAATAATCAGTTTTAATTCTCGTCAATGGCATGTCTATTATAGGATTATCTAATTTAAATACAGCAAATTTCGCTGGAATAATTTCGTCCATTTGAGCAAAAACTGAATGCTCCTCCATCATTAACTTTCTGACTTTTTGCAAAGTGTTTGCTTCTAAATTTATACCCATCTTATCGGCTAGATCACCAATAATACTCCAGCTCTCTTTTGCATCACCAACAGGTTGAACTGCTGCTCTTGCATATTGCGGTCTTCCCTCTAA
>JAYUJO010000245.1:0-4047 GCA_043765215.1 Rickettsiales bacterium
AAATGCTCATGAATTTATTGAAAATCTTCCGCAGAAATATGATACTATTTTAGGAACAGATGGCAGAACATTATCAGGCGGGCAAAGACAAAGAATTTCAATTGCTAGAGCATTTCTTAAAAATGCGCCAATTTTAGTTTTAGATGAAGCAACAAGCGCCCTAGATCCAAGCTCGGAAGGAGCGATTATTGAAGCCATTAAACATTTAAGGCAGAATAAAACAACAATAATCATTTCACATAGACTAGCTTCTGTTAAGGAAGCTGATCAAATTATTGTTATGAAGAATGGCAATATTGTTGAGCAAGGAACTCATTTAAGTTTGTTAGATTTAAATAAAGAATATCATAAACTCTACAATAAGGAATTGAAAGAGACGAATAAGCATGTATAATGAGTTGATTTTAAGATAAACCAAATAAGGATTTTTATGGATACAGATATTATTGATAACACAGATACAATCACATTACAAGATGGCGCAATGCCAATAGCACCGCCACCTGTTGAAACAAACTGGTTGGGCATGGCGCCAATGGTACTTATTTTTGTGGTATTTTATTTCTTGCTAATTAGACCTCAAGAAAAACGCCGCCGCGCTCAAGAGACGTTAATTTCTGGTGTAAAAAAAGGCGAAGAAGTGATGACAAACTCTGGCTTATTTGGCACCGTCACTTCAATTAACGATAGTGATAATACTATAATGGTTAGAGTGGCTAAAGATGTTGAGTTAAAAATGCTCAAAAGCGCTGTTGCTGATATTACTAGCAGAAATACTCAAATTGAGAAAAAAATCAAATTGAGAAAAAAAAGAAATAACATTAAATGGCCTTGTAAATAATAATTGCAGGGCCATATTAATATTTAATACACTATATAAAAATTTTAAAAATACCATATATGCATAAAATATCTTCATGGAAACTGCTTTGTTCAATTTTCCTCACTGCTATTGCTCTATTATATATGGTACCTAATCTAACTAATTATAAAGCTTCTTGGATTCCAACAGAAAAAATTAATCTGGGGCTTGATCTGCGCGGTGGTTCTCATTTATTATTAAGCGTTGATTTTGATAATTATATGAGCGAAGTGACTAATTCTGTATCTGAGTCATTAAGAAAATATTTGCGCGATGAGAAAATTGGTTATAGAAATCTTGAGATATCTCAAAATAAAATAATTTTTCAGTTTTGCAAATTTGAAGATATAGACAAAATCAAAAGAATTATTAAAAATATTGATCAAGACATTTCTTATACTAATGACGATGAAAGTTTTACTCTTTTTTACGATGAATATGCAATTAATCAAATTCAAGATAGAGTTATTGATCAATCTATTGAAATAGTTCGCATGCGAGTTGATAGCACTGGCACAAAAGAACCAAACATTCAACGCCAAGGTGTGCAAAATATTTTGTTGCAAGTCCCAGGTGAGGATAATCCTGGTGAACTTAAGCGGGTCTTGGGAAAAACAGCAAAACTTACCTTTCATTTAGTTGATGATAATGCGGATTTAAATCGGGCAATAAATGGACAAGTTCCAGCTGGATCGCAATTAGTAAAATATGAGGATGGCCATGATTCACTAGTCATCAGAAAAAAAGCTGTCATAACCGGTGATCAGTTGACAAATGCGCAAGCTCAGTTTCAAGATGCAATTCCTGTTGTACATTTTTCAATGAACCATGTTGGCGCTAAGAAATTTGCCGAAGCAACGACTAAAAACGCCGGCAAGCGACTGGCTATAATTCTTGATGACAAAGTATTAAGTGCTCCCTCAATTAACGCGCCAATCATCGGCGGAGAAGGTATCATATCTGGTAGCTTTACCATTGATTCTGCCACCGAACTGGCCCTTATGCTTCGTGCTGGCGCCCTTCCTGCTCCATTGAAAATCATTGAGGAGCGCTCGATTGGACCAAATCTTGGAGCTGACTCAATTCAATCAGGCAAAACGGCTGCTATAGTTGGCTTATTACTAGTAGTAATATTTATGCTTTTATCTTATGGGGTCTTAGGTATTTTTGCCAATATCACTTTGATGATCGCTCTATTATATATATTTGCGCTACTATCAATTCTGCAGGCAACATTAACTCTGCCTGGAATTGCAGGGATAATTCTGACTATTGGTATGGCTGTTGATGCAAATGTACTTATCTATGAGCGAATTAAAGAAGAATTAAATAAAGGATGTTCCAATTTATATGCAGTCAAAATGGGTTTTGATTCAGCTTTTACTACTATTGTAGATTCTAATATTACTACATTAATTGCGGCATTTTTGCTATATACATTTGGAGTTGGTGCAATTAAAGGTTTTGCTGTTACCCTGACAATTGGCGTTATTTCATCAATGTATGGGGCATTAGTCATTACTAAGTTAATGATTGATATATGGCTTAAATATGGAAAGCCTAAAAGCCTTGGTTTATAATAATAATGCTATTAAAATAATTATTTAAAAAGCTATAACTGTGTTTAAAATTATCATTTTATTAATAGGTTTTGTAACTATGGGAACTGATATTTCAAATGTTTTAGCTAAAGAATCCGCACATAATTTTACCTTTAATACATTGCAAGCTGAAAAATCTATAAATCTCAATGATTATAAAGGCAAAGTAATATTAATTGTTAATACAGCCTCAAATTGTGGCTTTACCAATCAATATAAAGGTTTAGAGAGTTTATATAATAAATATAAAGATATGGGACTCATTGTCATTGCTGTACCGAGTAATGATTTTGGTAAACAAGAGCCTGGTTCTGAACAAGAAATAATAAATTTTTGTGAAATAAATTATGGTGTCACTTTTCCAATGACTGCAAAATATAGTGTCAAAGGAGATGATGCCCATCCATTTTATCAATGGGCAAAAAAAGAATTAGGTTTTGGCACGGCTCCAAAATGGAATTTTCATAAATATTTAATTAACCGTGATGGAGAACTAATAAATTATTTTCATTCCACCACAACTCCCGACTCTCCTCGCCTAGTTAAGGCTATTGAAGCAGCTTTGCAAGAGAAATAAATGGCTAATCTTATTATTATACTTGCTGACCAACTATCTGAATCGATTTCTTGCCTTAAAAACTATGCATCAAATGAGGATATAGTTCTTATGTGCGAGGTATTGGATGAAGAAACTTCTGTTAAACATCATAAGAAAAAAATAGCTTTTCTTTTTTCAGCCATGCGTCATTTTTGCCAGCAGTTGAAGTCTAACGGTTATAAAATAGAATATACTAAACTAGATGATTCAGATAATACTAACTCATTAAAAGGTGAGGTAATAAAAGCTCTCAAAAAATATTCTTTTGAGCGAATAATTGTTACTTATCCAAGTGAATATCAAGTATTAAAAAATATACAACAATGGCAGTCAGACTTAAATATTTCAGTTGAAATCAGGCCTGATGATCGTTTCTTATGTTCGATTGAAGATTTTGCAGAATGGGCTAAAGATAAAAAACAACTTCGTATGGAGTATTTTTATCGTGAAATGCGTAAAAAATATAGCATTTTAATATGCGGAAATGAGCCATCGGGTGGAAAATGGAATTTTGATGCAAGTAATCGAAAACCGCCAAAAGAAAACTTACGCATACCATCGCCTTATATAAATGAAACTGACGAAATTACTAAAGAAGTGATGCGAGCCGTTGCTGAGCGATTCGATGATCATTTTGGAGATCTTGAGCCATTTTATTTTGCTGTAACTCGTATTGAGGCCTTAAAAGTATTATCAACATTTATTGAAGAACGCCTTTCATCTTTTGGTGATTATCAAGATGCTATGATTGAAGGTGAGCCTTGGATGTATCATTCACATATAAGTTTTTATTTAAATTGTGGTCTTTTATTGCCCTTAGAATGCGTGCAAGATGCTGAAAGCGCTTATTTACGAGGAAAAGCACCATTAAATGCCGTTGAAGGATTTATTAGGCAAATAATAGGTTGGCGTGAATATGTACGAGGAATTTATTGGCTTAAAATGCCAAATTATATTGAAGAAAATTTTCTTCAAGCTAAACGTAA
>JAYUJO010000246.1:0-1480 GCA_043765215.1 Rickettsiales bacterium
CCATAATTTTGTGTATTATTATTTAAAAGGCTGAAATATATTGTTTGCAAACTAAAGCATAGCATGATTGAGCCAAATAAATTCAAACCAATAATAAAAATGATATTCTCAAGCATCGGCACATAATTATTCATTATAGGCACAGTTTCAGATATAAATGGACTAATTGCCATTAATAACATACTTAATAATACTAGTTTTAAAAACAAAGATTCAAAACCAGATCTATTTTTTAAAATGCTCCATACAAAGCCAGTAATAGCTAATAACCATACTAATACGGATAAATTAACATGAATGACTAAAGCCGATTTAAACATTGATTGATCAGTGAAAAATACACTGAGCTGCGGCGTTCTTAAAACAACCAATATTATTGAATATATTCCCGCAATTGCTAGAGCAATCACTCCGTTTTTAAGCCAACCTGTCATTTAATAATCAATATTTTTAATTTTAAAACTTTTTCGATGATGTTCGCAAACACCATATTTAATCATTGCTGCTATATGTTCTTTAGTACCATAACCGCTATTTTTATGCCAGCCATAATTAGGATGTCGCAAACTTAAAGTATGCATTATTTTATCTCTTGTCACTTTTGCTACAATTGATGCTGCTGCAATTGAAATTGATTTTGCGTCCCCTTTAACTATGCTGACAAATCTTGCATCATTAAATTTCATATTTCCATCAACTAAAACAATATTAGCTTTAGTTACTAGCCCTTGCTCAGCTATAATGCAGGCTTTAATAGTAGCTTGTAATATATTAATTTTATCAATTTCATCTGGGGAAATAATTCCAACAGCCCAAATATAAGAAGAAGTTATTTCATTATAAAGATATTCCCTTTTAGTAGCGTTTAATTTTTTTGAATCATTAATTCCATCAATTATATTATTTTGATTAATAATTACAGCTGCAGCAACGACGGGGCCAGCTAATGGACCACGCCCAGCTTCATCAATACCTGCAACAATTTGACCAATATATTGGTTTTCAATCTCTAAATTCATGTTGTCTATCGCATCATTTGAACGCAAGCAATAGAGGCAGTGGCAGAAGTTTCTGATCGGAGCACTGTAGCCCCAAGGCTAATAGAATTAACATGTTCATAGGACTTAATTAACTGAATTTCTTCATCAGTAAAACCACCCTCAGGACCAATTAAGATCGCTGGACAAGATCTGATTTTTAATTTACTAATTATGTTATGCTCATCCTCATTTTCAATTGCGACAATAAGTTGCTCAATATCTTTCATATTCAGAAGTTCTTCTAAATTCATTTCTGAGCATAAAATTGCCGGCTTTAATCGCTCACTTTGTTCTGTTGCATTTAATATAACTTTATTAATTTTATCAGCATTGATTTTTTTTAATTGAACACGACATGAGATAATAGGAATGATTCGAGTTGCTCCTAATTGGATTGCTGCTTTAATTGCCTCAACCATAGGGTCATATTTTATTATGCA
>JAYUJO010000247.1:0-11085 GCA_043765215.1 Rickettsiales bacterium
AAATAAAAAGTAAAAATTATACAAAATTAAATCAGGTTTAGACCGCTCTAAGCCTGATTTCTTCTAATATTTCAGTTATGGATAAGCAAAAATTATCCATAACTGGGGTTAGTATATATAATTTATTTAAAGTTTAGAAAGTGCGTCAGGGCTTAAATATGCGTAAATAACTCGGATTATTGAAATATCATTGATCATTATGAGCGAGCATGTCCATTTCAATGTCAACTAAATCCTCTGGAGAAGTTGCGTGATACCACCTCGCTCCTTTTGCAGGAACTCCCTTAACCATATCGCTATTAAGATAATATTCTCGAAGTGAAAAGATTTTCAAAGGATGCTTTGCAATTTTTTGAGGTTTAAGCATTTGCAGACCCGCATACATGTAATCATAATTTTCTGACTTATCTGGTCGCAATAAATTACCCTGTTCATCTAAATCAAAATCACCATGTCCAGAATAACCAACAGCCTTTCTGTATGGTTGCATTAAAAGCAAAAAATCCATTTCGCTTGCATTCCATTTAGCCACCATAGTTTCAAATATATTATGTTTTGATTTTAGGATAATATCAGTATTTAAAGTAAAAATTGGATTCTGTCCTAAATATTTATAAGCATTCTTAACAGCTCCACCAGTTTCTAATAGCTCTTCTTCATATAGAATAATTATTTCTGGAAAGTCTGGATTATTTTTTTGAAATGATAAAATTGAATTCTTAATCTGATCATGAAGATAATGTGTATTAATAACAACACGTTTAAATGGATATGATTTACATGATTCAAGGGCATGATGCAAAATGGGCTTACCTAATACTGGAATCAATGTTTTGGGGCTATTCTGCGTTAAATGACGCATCCTATTGCCAAAACCCGCTGCAAACAGCATAATTGTATCAATCATATAAATTCTATTTTAAATTATTCAGCCAGTTTTTAATGTCTGCTAAAATTGGGTGAGAGAAATCATACTCTAAATACTTTTCAACACGTGGCATAAACTTTAAATAATAATCATTATTTTCTTTCATAAATTTCCTGGCAAAGACTCCTAAAATACGGCAATTTCTTTGCGCCCCTAAGATATGATAATTAATCAAGACAGACTCTTTATTAAGTGATTTCTTTTCTGCATAATAATCAATCAACTTCAATGCATTATCTCGAGAAACTTCATACCTTGCATCTTCTAAAACTGATACTAAATCATAAACTGGCGAGCCTATTAATGCATCTTGAAAATCTAGCAACCCTATTTTACTGATTGATTCTCGCTTTTCTAAATACATCATATTTTCTAGGTGAAAATCTCGAAGTATAATAACATTCTTTATCTCCACTTGCTGACTAAATATCTTCTGCCAAAGCTTTATAAACTCATCAAATTCATGAATTTTTAGTTCTCGATTATATTTATATGGAATATACCAGTTAATAAATAAATCAAGTTCACTGCATAATTTTTTATCATCAAAATTCTTAAGAAAAGTTGGCGGAACTTTATCTTGCAGTAAAATTAACAAATCAATTATTAAATGATATATTGATTTATTCTCAGCAAAATTTTCTTGATCTTTCTCAATATTATCGCGTAAATATTTTTTAAGACTAATATCACCAAAATCTTCTAAAATTAGAAAACCATTATCAATATCTTGAGCAAAAATATTTGGTGCTGAAAATCCTTCCTTAATTAAGAAATTACTTATCTCAGCAAATATTTTAACATTTGCGTAAAAAGGCGGACAATCCATAGCAATAAAGCTTTTTCCATCTGCGCAATTTACACGTAAGTAACTGCGTAGACCAGCATCACCTGGCATTTTTTCAGTAACAAATTTAATGTTAGCAAAATAATTACTAATGAATTGCCCTAAATTATCACTTCTATTTAATTCCATAATTTAAATAGCTATATTTTTCTTTAAGTTTTTTTGTGTCGTCTCTTTAATTACCTTCAATGGTTTAATGATTGCTGCACCATTATTTTCTACTATTTCTTTAGTAAAAGTAATAGTTTTATTTTTAATTTCAGAAAAATTGTACATATCCTCTAAAAGTAATTCCTCAATAATAGAACGTAAACCCCTTGCTCCTGTTTTTCTCTTTAATGCTTTTTCTGCAATTGCATCTAATGCATCATCTTCAAACAAAAGTTCAGTTTTATTAAGCGCAAAAAGTTTTTTATATTGCTTAATAATAGCATTTTTAGGCTCCACCAAAATCTGAATTAAAGCTGCTTTATCAAGTTCCTTTAAAGTAGCCACAATTGGAAGGCGGCCAATAAATTCAGGAATCATGCCGAATTTAATAATGTCTTCAATTTGTAGATTTTTCAGCACATCACTATGGCGCATTTCTTCTTTAGATTTAACGCTAGCTGCAAAACCAATTGAGCTTTTATCACTACGAGCGGCAATAATACCCTCGATACCCATAAATGCTCCACCGCAAATAAATAATATATTAGATGTATCGATTTGAATAAAATCTTGCTGAGGGTGTTTTCTTCCTCCTTGTGGTGGCACATATGCAACAGTTCCTTCCATAATTTTCAACAATGATTGCTGAACCCCCTCACCAGATACATCTCTTGTGATTGAAACATTTTCAGATTTTTTTGCAATTTTATCAATTTCATCGATATAA
The DNA here is from genome assembly GCA_043765215.1 of Rickettsiales bacterium. GTDB lineage: Bacteria > Pseudomonadota > Alphaproteobacteria > Rickettsiales > Rickettsiaceae > Megaera_A. Next base: position 2,653 of record JAYUJO010000247.1, read on the forward strand.
ATTATGCCTTTTTGAGCTTTTTCTACATTAAAATCAGAAGCTTGAAGCAGTCGAAGTAAAATATTTTCTACATCTTCACCAACATATCCAGCTTCAGTTAAAGTCGTCGCATCAGCCATAGTAAATGGCACATCTAATATTTTTGCAAGCGTTTGAGCCAACAAAGTTTTGCCAGAGCCAGTCGAACCTATTAGCATTATATTAGATTTATTAAGCTCAACTTCATCTTTAACATTGCTGCTTAAACTCTCTAGACGCTTATAATGATTATATACCGCTACAGATAATACTTTTTTAGCCTTGTCCTGACCAATTACATGCTGATCAAGAGTCTTATATATTTCTTTAGGCATCGGCAAAGCTGAAATAATTTCTTCAATTACCTCGCTCGCCTCTTCTTGAATGATGTCCTGACAGATTTCAATACATTCATTACAGATATATACTGTAGGTCCTGCAATTAGTTTCTTAACCTCAAATTGACTTTTATCACAAAATGAGCATTGTAATGATTTTTTATTTATTTCTTCTGCCATAATTTATCTCAAGATTTCACTTTAATTTTTTATTTGATACTACTTTAAAAGTAGCCCTTCTTTTTTTGATATCATCGAATCACGATTTGGAATTATCTTATCAATAATACCAAAATCAGCCGCTTCTTCTGCTGACATAAAATAATCTCTTTCCATGGCACTTGCCACTTTTTCAATAGAATTACCAGTATGTTTAGCATAAGTGGTATTCAATAATTGTTTAATCTTAAGCGTCTCTCTAGCGTGAATTTCGATATCAGTAGCTTGTCCGCGATAACCACCAGTCGGTTGATGAATCATGACTCTACTATTTGGCAACGCATATCTCATACCTTTGTCACCAGCAAGTAGAATTGTAGCTCCCATAGAACAAGCTTGGCCTATGCATAGAGTTGCAATTTTTGGCTTAATATACTGCATAGTGTCGTATATTGCAAAGCCAGCACTAACAACACCTCCAGGGGAATTAATATACATATATACTTCTTTTTCTGGATTATCTGCTTCTAAAAAAAGCAATTGAGCAATAATTGAAGTCGCCATGTTATCTTCAATTTGACCAGATACAAAAATTATGCGCTCTTTAAGCAATCTTGAATATATATCATATGATCTCTCGCCTTTTGCAGTTTGTTCTACAACGATTGGTACGTATCCCATCAATTTCCTCTAAAAAATTTAAATTTCATTCTATTATTATTTTGCCCGTTTGACTAATTTTTTGCAAATCTTGATATCCACCAATAAATTTATCATTAATAAAGACATACGGAACTGTATTTTGACCTGTTTTTTCAGCCATTTTAATATGCAAATCCCGATTATTAGTCAAATCAATTACCTCATATTTTATTGCCATACTATTTAAAAGATTTTTAGCTAATATACAATAGCTACATTGATCCTTAGTGTAAATTATAACTTGCAAATTTTTATTCTCTTCAGAATATTGAGCATGATTTATAGATTGATTATACCTATTATATAAAGCATAGGAAACCAATAATACAAGCATCAATATAAATAACATGAATAATTTATTGAAAATACTATTTTTCATACAATACTTTATTTTAATATTTAATATAATTTAAACTAATTTTGTTATCTAAATTACAATTATTAATCTAATTAACTCTTTACCACAAATTTTAATAAAATAGATAATTGAATTCATATAATTAGAGCATTTTAATAATGCGCTATGTTACACTCTACAGATTGTCACTAAAAAAGTCACTAGGTAAAATTATGCTCTCTAATGAATTAGAATTAACTTTGCGAAAGGCTCTGTCTCTTGCAACATATTACAGACACGAATATGCTTCATATGAACATCTACTACTTGCTCTTTTAGATGATAAGGACACTAAGGAATTATTTGTTAAAATTAATATTAATATTGATCAATTAAAGACTAAACTAAGTGATTATCTTGAAAATAATTTACCAGAATTAATTGTTAAAGAAAAAGTTGATACTAAGCCCAGTTCATCATTTCAAAGAATTATTCAACGAGCTGCATTGCATAATCAAGCTAATGGTCAGGAAATAATTTCAGGAATAAATGTTTTAGCAGAGTTCTTCTTTGAGCATGATTCTTTTGCTTTATTATGTTTAAAAGAATGCAATTTAAATAGACAAAAAGTTGTTAATTTTGCTCGAAAAAATAGTAATGATATTAAATCATTAAGTTCTAGCTCTACAGAAACTCAAACAGAGACGATCATTGCCAATGCCAATAAAATTATCAAGGATAAAGCTACAGTTAACCAATCATCAAATTCACAAGCAGAGAATATAGAAAGTCTTGATCTTGAAATGTTTTGTATTAATTTAAATAAAAAAGCAAAGACTAATACTATTGATTGTTTAATTGGCAGAGAAGCAGAAATTCAACGCACTATAGAAATTTTATGTCGAAGAAAAAAAAATAACGCCATCCTTATAGGTGAACCTGGAGTTGGCAAAACCGCTATAGCAGAAGGTTTAGCCACTCGGATTATTAGTAATGATGTTCCAACTATACTTAAAGATGCAGTAATTTACTCATTAGACATTGGCAGTTTAGTTGCTGGTACTAAATTTCGTGGAGATTTCGAGGAAAGAATCAAAAATCTTTTAGATGGTTTAAAAAGCAATCCTAATGCTATTTTATTCATTGATGAAATTCATATGATTATTGGAGCAGGATCTACTACAAATGGTGTGATGGACGCAAGTAATTTACTAAAACCCGCATTAACTAAAGGCTATTTTAGGTGCATTGGATCAACCACATTTAAAGAGTTTCATAAACATTTTGAAAAAGATATGGCTCTAGTTAGGCGCTTTCAAAAAGTCATAGTTAATGAGCCAAGTCAAGCAACAACGCTAGAAATATTATTTGGCCTTAAGGGTTATTACGAAAAACACCATAATGTAATTTATGAAGAATCAGCACTTAAAGCGGCAATAACCCTTTCTGAGAGATTTATTCATGATCGACATTTACCAGATAAAGCAATTGATTTAATTGATGAAGCTGGAGCTCGAAGTAAAATTGATAATAATACGAATAAAACTCCTATAATTACTCAACGCGATATTGAAATTTTATTATCTAGTATAATAAATATTCCTGATATTCATATTAAAGTTAATGATATGGAGCAGCTTAAAAATCTTAGCCAAAATTTAAAAGAACTCATTTTTGGTCAAGATGAGGCAATAGATAATTTATGCAATAAAATGAAGCTCTCAAGAGCAGGGCTGCGTAAAGGCTCAAGGCCAACAGGTTGTTATATGTTTGCAGGATCCACAGGAGTTGGCAAAACAGAACTTGCTAAACAATTGGCTAATTTAAGTAGCATGAAATTAATTAGATTTGACATGTCTGAATATAGCGAAAGTAGTTCAATTGCTAAATTAATTGGTAGCGCGCCAGGATATGTGGGGCATGAACAAGGCGGGCTTCTCACCGATGAAGTGGATAAACATCCATATTGCGTTGTCTTATTTGATGAAATTGAAAAGGCTCATCCAGAGATTTTTAATTTACTTCTGCAAATTATGGATGATGGAAAATTAACTGACAATACTGGTAAACAAATCAGTTTTTCACATTCAATGATTATTTTAACAACAAATATTGTATCAACGGCTGAAAAATCCGCAATTGGCTTTAGTCAGGAAGCTTCAGAAGCTATCATAAATATGAATATGGACGCTTTTAACAATCATTTCAGTCCCGAATTTAGAAGCAGGCTTGATAAAATTATTTTATTCAATCCAATTACTAATATTAGTGAGAAAATAATCACAAAAAATTTAAAGGAATTAATTGTTCAATTGGCTGAAAGAGAAGTTAAATTAACTGTAACCAATGCTGCAAAAAAACATTTAGCTGTAACATACTTTACTAATAAAGGTGGAGCTCGCGAGCTTGATCGAGCAATTGACTCGCATATAAAACAAATTATTGCTGATGAAATATTATTTGGCAAACTTAAAACAGGTGGGGCTGTATATATTGATTTCTCTAAGAAAAATCAGAAAATTACCTTTAATTTTGATAAGGTCGAAAAATTAAATAAGAAACTAATGGAAACAAGTTGAAGTTTTTAAAAAATTACTCTTGACAATATGGGTGCTTAGCTGTTACTTTTAGCTACAAAATATATAAAATAAAAGATTAATATTGTGAAAACATACTCCGCAAAACCAGCTGATATTGAGAAAAAATGGTGGGTCATCGATGCTAAAGATTTAGTATTAGGTCGCCTAGCTAGTCAAACCGCAATTCTTCTTCGTGGTAAACATAAAGCTATGTTTACTCCACACATGGATTGTGGTGATTACGTAATTATCGTTAATGCTAAGCACGTGTATTTGTCAGGTAAAAAGGCTGAGCCTCAAAAAGGTAAGTTTTATTATCGCCATACTGGTTTTCCAGGTGGTATTAAGGAGACTACAGCTGGTAAAATTCTTGAGGGTAAATACCCAGAAAGAGTTGTGCAAATGGCTGTTAAAAGAATGCTTAGTAGAAATAAAATGGGTAGTGTTCAGATAGGAAATCTGTATGTTTATCCTGAAGAAACTCATCCGCATATAGCTCAAAAGCCAGAAAATTTTGATTTTGCTAGTAAAAACATTAAAAATAAAAAGTAATTGCAATGGAAGTACCATCTCTTAACGAAATAAATCTAGAGCCAACTAGTTCAATAAAAACACAAGCGCAAGCTCCAAAGATTGTGCAATGTAAATCTAAAAAATCCACACCAGATGGTGGTGGTTATGGTACTGGTAGAAGAAAAAACTCTGTAGCTAGAGTTTGGGTCAGACCAGGACAAGGTAAAATCACTGTAAATAACAAAGATATAACTGTATATTTTCCGCGTGAAACGTACAGAGTTGCTATTATGCAACCTTTTTTAGATACAAATACAAATGGTCAATATGATATAGTTTGTACTGTAAAAGGTGGCGGAACAACTGGCCAAGCTGGCGCTATTGTTCATGGAACTGCTCGTGCATTAGATTGTATTTCTCCTGAATTTCACACTATTTTGCGTAAAGGAAATTTCCTAACACGTGATTCAAGAGTTGTGGAACGTAAGAAATATGGTAAACGTAAAGCTCGTAAGAGTACACAGTTCTCTAAACGTTAGAAAACTCAAAAGCCCAAATTTATTTATTATTATTTCGATTTGGGCTTATTTTTTTTACAAATTTTATTATTATAAATATTATAAGATTGCTTAAAAAATAAATTTTTATATTTTAATTATATTATTTTAAACTTATTTTTTATATTATACCTTTGGCGGGGTAGCTCAGCTGGTTAGAGCAGCGGAATCATAATCCGCGTGTCGGGGGTTCGAGTCCCTCTCTCGCTACCAAATTTTTATTTTAGATTTCTTCTAAAAATTTTTATTAATAACGATAAAATTAATCCCAAGTAATACACCAAATTGATTCTCCAAATTCAGTATTAGTAAAACATTCTGCGTTGAATTTGTTATTTAATACTTTAATTACTTTGCTTTCAAGTTCTGTTTCAAATAGATTGCTTTCAAAAATAATATATATTAGATAAGCATCTTCACTACTTTCAAAAAGCTCTTCAATGCTTTGATCTTTATCTTGTTTTGTCCATAAATCCTCCATGACATATTGAACTCCCTTTACTAACCCTTCCTTTATTAAATTATCGATGAAGAGCCAAAAATTCTTACCATCTTTGTGTCTTCAAGTGTATAATTTGATGCTGCAGCAATACTAATTTGGTTCCTTATAGGTAAAAATTTTGCGTGAGGTATTGTATCACCTTTATTTACTTCTATTTCTTTAAAATATTGAAAAATTTCTTTTGTAATCATTTATATTACTCGTTATTTAATGTTGTTTCTATATCAATTTCATCGCTTAAGTAGTTTAACTTATTCAAATGACGACTAATATAATTATTATTGCTACTGTTAACTATAAACAGTGAAAAAATTCTTCCCTATAACTTGCAAAACGCTCCTTTAATTAAGATTATTTTAACATTGAAATCATAGCTGTACAAGATTCATATTAAAGCACCCAAATTGAATAATTTATACTTAAAGATTATTTTGTATTAAGATAGTTTTCATTTTTTTATGTTTTGTGGGTAGAAGATGGCACTCATGCCGATTTGCTTAACCTCAATGGTTTATATAAAATTCTTTGGCTAGCTCAAGTGGATGGCTTTTTGCCAGAAAAAAGAACTTTAAAAAAAGTCTAGCAACTTGTAACTAAATTGAAAATAAAGTATTATAAGTATAAACTAGTTTATAGGTAAATAAAATCGATTCACAGGATATAATTCATGCAATAATTTCGACTGTAATATTGTTATTCTTAATTTTTTCTTATTTTAGAAATAATCAAGGAAGCAAAATTCCTTTTGCAAAAATTGTGTTATGGTTAGCCATTTTCTCAAGTCTAATAATTTTATACGCTTTTAGATTTGAGTTGAATTTTGTAAAAGATAGAATTTTAGCCGTACTAATTCCTAATTATAGCTGGTCAGAAACTCCTGGGCAAATCACGCTGGCTCGCCAAGATGATGGACATTTTTATCTTTCTGCAAAAATAAAGAATAATCAGAAAATAAAATTTCTTATTGATACAGGAGCGTCAAGTATTGCTTTGACTAAAGAAGATGCTATTAAGCTTGGATTTAACCCAGCAACATTGAAATATACTCAAAAATCAAGTACAGCAAATGGTATAAATTACTCAGCGCCAGTCAGGATTGAGCAATTAACTATTGGTGATAAAGTTTTTTACAACGTTAAAGCTCATGTGGTTTACGATGGTTTAGATATCTCATTACTTGGCATGAGCTTAATTGATCAATTTAAGGACTTTAAGATCACTAGAGATATGCTGATCTTAAATTATTAGTCAATCGTTAAAATTATTAAGCAATTATACAATAAAAATTTAGGCTTTAAAAAAAGGGAAGAATCTATATTAAGTAACCCCAGTTATGGATAATTTCTGCTTATCCATAATTGAAATATTATAAAAAATCAGGCTTAGAGCGGTCTAAACCTGATTTAATTTTTTATAATTTTTATTTTTTATTTATCTATAATTGTTTATTAATACCTGATTATTTATATTTTTCCTAATATATAGAATTAATTTGGAACATGCCAAAATTCTCCAACATTTAGAACTTTAATTTTATCTCCAATATTACGCAATTTTTTAGCTTGGTCTAGTGCAATTAAAGCATCACCTCTGCCCTCATCTGTAAGTTTAAAAACATCAAAGTGAGTAGGGACTGTATGGGCTTCTCCCAAATCTCGATAAGCTTGAACCATATCATCTGGATTCATATGAGCATAATTCATAAACCATCTGGGAGCATATGCGCCCATTGGTAATAAACATAACCTGAATTGTTTAAATTTTTCTTTATCTCGTTTAAAATATCGACCATTTCCATAACCAGAATCACCAATAAAATAAATATTACCACCTTTAGTCTCAATAGTTAATGCTGCCCATAGAGCAACGTTACGATCAAATATACCTCTAGCTGACCAATGTTGCATGGGAGTTAAATGGAATTTAACCTCGGAATTAACTGTGACCATATCGCCCCAGTCATAAGCTTCAACAGGTATATTCTTATTATGTGATCTTATTATTTTATCATTACCAAGAGGGGTGATGATTCGTGGGGCATGATTTGTCCATAATCTATCAATAGTTGCTAAATCTAAATGATCATAATGATTGTGACTTATCCAAACCAAATCAATTGGAGGAAGATCATCAAATTTAATGCCAGGATTTATCACTCGCCTTGGTCCGATAAAACTAAATGGACTAGCGCGATCAGACCAAACAGGGTCAGTTAATATATTTAAGTTTTGCGTTTGAATTAAAAATGTTACATGACCAACATAAGTGATGCGCAAATCATTACCTGTAACTCTCTCTGGAGGAACATCGTATTTTATTACATCAATATTTTGTGGCCAAGGAATAGAGTTTTTTGTTAATTGCCATTTTAAAAATGACCAAAGATTTTTTTTAAAAGGTAGTTCTGGATCATAGAACCTTTTTTCATCAAAATGTTTCATATTATTTTATAAGCCTTATTTAAAGTTATCATTTACAAAATTATCAATAATATTATTCATGTTTTGATATTTGTCTGATTTTGGTTGAGTAAAATTATTAGCTATAATAACAAATAATTTTACTGAATTTGAGTTGATATTATACCCACATAAACAAGTAGTTCCCATCAAACTACCAGTTTTTGCCCTAAAGGAATGAAGAGAGAGAATAAATAGATAGAAGAAACTTTTAATTGATGATAGGATGCAAGTTTAAACCTAAACCAAGAGGAAATAATGCTTGCACC
>JAYUJO010000248.1:0-4032 GCA_043765215.1 Rickettsiales bacterium
AGCTCACATGGCAGGGAACAACTCAGTGAAATTGTAGCAAAAGTTAAAACTTCACTAGATATGTGGTCAGCTTTTTTAACAAGAAATGATTTATTAGTGGCTGATAATTTGCCTATTGAGTTAGATAATACAGCGCTAAAAAAAGCTATTAACGTATTAAATGTAATGAATTTTAATCCAGAGGAAAGGAATTTTTATGAAGATCATTTAAAATGGATGATGATTGAGGCAAGCACTCTTAAAAAAGCTGAAGAAAAAGCTGAGGCAAGGGGAGAAGCAAGGGGAAAAGCTGAATTAATTAAAATGATGATAGATCAGAATAATTCTATGGATGCTATATCTAAAATTACTGGCTTATCTATTGTAGAAATTAAAAAGCTTATTGAATCATTAGAAAAATAATAAAATTTTATAAAAAATCCATTTATATAAGTTATGCAAATAACTCAATAATTAATATTTTCTTATATCTTTTATAAAAAAACTAATTATAATTTATGACAAATTCACGATAAACAAGTGTTTCAAATATGAGTAAAAAAGTTTTTGATCAGGGACAGGCTCTTGAGAATAAAAAAAGTCGCGCACGAATGGGCGGTGGTATTGATAGAATAATTGTTCAACACAAAAAGGGTAAGTTAACTGCCCGTGAGCGTTTGGAAGTTCTTTTAGACCCTGATAGCTTTGAAGAAACAGGAATGTTTGTTGAGCATCGATGCAATAATTTTGGCATGGATAATAAAAATTTTCCTGGAGATGGTGTTGTGACTGGCCATGGCACAATTAATGGTCGATTAGTTTTTGTTTATAGTCAAGATTTTACGGTGCTTGGCGGTTCACTTGGTGAATATCATGCTAAAAAAATATGCAATTTACTTGATGCTGCAATGAAAGTTGCAGCTCCAGTAATCGGTATTAATGATTCAGGTGGAGCTAGAATTCAAGAAGGAGTTGATGCACTGGGTGGTTACGGCGAATTATTTCAGCGTAATGTAGAAGCTTCAGGAGTAATTCCGCAAATTACGTTAATCATGGGCCCATGCGCTGGTGGAGCTGTTTATTCACCAGCTTTAACTGACTTTATTTTCATGGTCAAGGGGTCTTCATATATGTTTGTCACTGGTCCTGATGTAGTAAAAACAGTTACTGGTGAGGAAGTAAGTCAAGAAAAGCTAGGTGGCGCTAGAATGCATACAACAAAATCAGGTGTAGCAGATTTAGCTTTTAAAAATGATATAGAGACGCTACTTGAAACAAGGCGCTTTTTTAATTTTCTACCTCTTTCTAATCGGGGTCCTCTACCTCGAAGATCTACTCAAGATCCAGCTGATCGTGTTGATATGTCTTTAAATACATTAGTTCCAACTATTGCTAATAAATCTTACGATATGAAAGAATTAATTAATCGTATCATTGATGAGGGAGAGTTTTTTGAGCTACAAGCAGATTATGCTAAAAACATTATAATTGGCTTTGGCTATATGGAAGGCTCTCCAGTTGGCTTTGTTGCTAACCAACCACTGCATTTGGCTGGGTGTCTTGATATTGATGCATCACGCAAGGCTGCTAGATTCATAAGATTTTGTGATGCATTCAATATTCCAATAGTTACTTTAGTTGATGTGCCAGGATTTTTGCCTGGAGTTGAGCAGGAATATAATGGCATCATCAAACATGGAGCAAAGTTATTATATGCGTATGCAGAAGCCACAGTTCCAAAAATTACTGTTATAACTAGAAAAGCTTATGGTGGTGCTTATATTGTAATGAACTCAAAACATTTGCGCGGTGATGTTAATTATGCCTGGGTAAACTCTGAAATAGCTGTTATGGGGGCTGAGGGGGCTGCTGAAATAATTTTTCGAGAAGAATGCAAAGATCCAGAGAAGAAGAAAGAGATTATTGATGCATATAAAGAAAATATTACTTCACCATTTATGGCGGCATCGCGAGGATATTTAGATGATATTATTAAACCTCATAATACGCGCGTGAAAATTTGCAAATCATTAAAATATTTGCGAACAAAAAAAGTTGAAACACCTTGGAAGAAACACGATAATTTACCTTTATAATATTAAAAAATTCTTGATATGAATAAGCCATTATTTGAAAAAGTATTAGTTGCAAACAGAGGCGAGATTGCACTTCGCATAATGAGAACTCTCCGCAGGATGGGAATAAAGTCTGTTGCAATATACTCAGAAGCAGATACTAATTCTAATCACGTGCAATTTGCGGATGAAGCTTATTTTGTTGGTAATTCACCGGCAACTGAGAGTTATCTATCAATTAAAAACATTATTAATGCTATAAGAATTAGTGGAGCGCAAGCGGTGCACCCTGGATATGGTTTTTTAGCAGAAAATTCTCAATTTGCTAATGTTTTAAAGCGAGAAGGAATAACCTTAATTGGTCCTAGTGCTAAAATCATTAAACAAATGGGTGACAAAATTGAGGCAAAAAAACTAGCTATAGATGCGGGTGTAAGCACGGTTCCTGGTTATATGGGAACAATTAATAATCTAGATCAAGCAATTGAAATTACTGAAGAAATAGGCTTTCCAATAATCATTAAAGCTGCTGCAGGTGGTGGTGGACGTGGCATGCGCGTAGTTAATAATATTTCTGAAATTGAAAAAGCTTATGTGTCTGCAAAACTTGAAGCAGAGAATTGTTTTAATGATAGCAGGCTATTTATTGAGAAATTAATAATAGCACCGCGGCATATTGAAATTCAGCTGCTAGCCGATCAATTTGGTAATGCTGTTTGCCTTGGCGAGCGTGAATGTTCTATTCAAAGATATCATCAAAAAGTTATTGAAGAAGCGCCAAGCTCGTTTATTGATGAAGAAACGCGTCAGAAAATGTATAAAGAAGTCATCAACTTGGCTAATAAAGTTGCTTATTATTCAGTTGGAACTGTTGAGTTCATGATGGATAATGATAAGAATTTTTACTTTTTAGAAATGAATACGCGATTGCAAGTTGAGCATCCAGTCACTGAATTAATCACTGGAATCGATCTAGTCGAGCAAATGATTAGGGCGGCTGCTGGAGAAAAACTAAGTTTTAGCCAAGAAGATGTGGTGCTTAATGGCTGGGCAATTGAGTCTCGAATTTGTGCCGAAGATCCATCTCGTGGTTTTTTACCATCTAGTGGTCGAATATTGGAATATCAAGAGCCGCCTAAAAATGCTAGTGTAAGAGTCGATAGCGGCATTAGTTCTGGTGGCGAAGTTAGTATGTATTACGATGCAATGATTGCAAAATTATGCACATATGCAAGCACTAGGGATGAAGCGATTGAGCTGATGAAAAGCTCGCTTAGTTCATTTGTGATTCAAGGAATATCTCATAATATCAGCTTTTTAGAGGCTTTAATTCATCACCAAAGATTTAAAGATGGTGATATTAATACAGGATTTATTGATGAGGAATATCCTGATGGATTTTCTGGAGCTCAATTAACATCTGAGATTAGTGAAGTGTTTTTGTCATCTACCTTGCTTGCCTTTTTAACAGAGCAAAAAAGGGCTGCTCATGTGGTTGGCCAAATTACGGATCAATCAAATAAAATAGGCACACGTTGGATTGTCTCAATGGATGGCAAACAATTTCCAATTGTGATTAAACAAGTTGAAGATGGATTTAATATTAGACATAGTTTTAGTCGCATTTCAATTCGAAGCAACTGGAATATTGGTAATCCATTATTAAGCGCTGTTATAAATGGTCGTAAGGCTAATATTAAAATTGAAAGAATATCTACAAAATATAAAATGACCTATTCAGGTATAACTGTTGAGTCATATGTGCGCTCACCAAGAATGTCTGAGCTTGAATCTTTGATGTTGGTGCGTGATGATTCTGAAGATCAAAAAGAATTATTAGCTCCATTATCTGGCCAAATTATTAATATAAATGTTGCAATAGGTGATGAAGTGATCATTGGCCAAGAGCTAGTGGTTTTAACTGCAATGAAAATGGAAAATATAATAACTTCAGAAAAAAAAGGTAAGATAGCCAATA
>JAYUJO010000249.1:0-4025 GCA_043765215.1 Rickettsiales bacterium
ATTTATGCACGTCTAGCTGATGCCACCTAACCCCATTACGATAATCTGAAGGAAAAGCATGGTGAAAATTATGCCAATTCTCGCCTAGTAGCAAAATGAATAGCCACCATACGTCACGCGAAGTACCTTTAATATATTTTTGACTGCCAAAAAAATGGCATAGTGAATTTACAAAGAATGTCGCTTGTTGTTGAAGAGCCCGTCCCAAACCGATAAATAAAAATCCGGCAAAAGCAGATACAGCGCTGCCACCAATAATATAACCAAGCAAAGCTGGAAATATTGTATTCATGCTAATTGCAATTGGCCAATAATATTTTAACTGCCATCTTAGGATTTTATTGCGACCAAGTTTAACCATAGTAATTTTACTAATAGATTTATAGCTTCCATCGCCAGTCATCATCCATCCCATATGTGACCATAAAAATCCCATCAGTTTGTTTTTATAGGCAAGTGGAGTGTGAGGATCTTTCTCAGTATCTGTATATGTATGATGCTTAAAATGATTAGATGCCCAGGAAAGAGCTGGTCCTTGCAATGTTGCTGCTGAGAAAATAGCTAAAATAAATTCAACATATTTATTAGTTTTATATGCACCATGCGACCAAAGCCTGTGAAGACCAAGACCAACCGCAATATTTGCAATATAATATCCAACTAAAAATAATGATAATTCAAAAAAACCTAATTGATAAGTACTTGCGTATTTCACTATCAAAGTAATGAGGATTGAAGGATATATGATTAAAGCAAAAAAGGCTGTGAAGTTTATATTTCTAATATTTTTAAGAATCAAATTATTTCTCACAATATCACCATAATTGAACTAAGGTTAATTTAAGTAGAATAACCTTTAAGTTTATAAATAATAGTTCGGGTAGAAAAATGGAGCGGGTGAAGGGATTCGAACCCTCGACTTCGACCTTGGCAAGGTAGCGCTCTACCCCTGAGCTACACCCGCTTTATAAAAAACCAATTATATTTAATATTTATAATTAAATTTCCAGTGCCTGATAATAAAATACTAATAATAATCAAAAGATCAAGTATAAAATTACAGTTATTACGTTTTTTAATCATAAATATTAAATATTATGCTAATTGCTATTTAAAATACTATGAATTACTTTCTAGCTTCATAATTTCTTCTTTAAGCAAAAGCTTTTGCTTTTTGAGCAATCCGATTATATTATTTTGAGTATAGTTATTTGAAGTTTTAATTTTTTGTTTTAATTGAAGATGCTTTTGTTTTAGTGCGTTAATATGTGATTGCATTGTAACCTCCACTTTTTGCATTTTAAAAAGATAGATTTTATTCTATCAAATATCATGATATTACAAACTCAATTATAATAAAATAACTTTTTTATATTTTTTTCATATTAAATTCATAAACATATATGACAAGCCAATCTATTCAAAAAATAATTATTGCCATCACTGGGGCATCAGGGGCAATATATGGAATCACTTTGCTTAAAATGCTTAAGCAAATGAATATTCAGACTCATTTAATAATTTCAAAATCAGCTCAATTAACGCTTTTATCCGAAACAAATTTAACATTGAAAGACCTCTCAAATATTGCTGATTTTACCCATAATCCTAATGATATTGGCGCAACAATAGCTAGTGGTTCATTTAAAATTGACGGGATGATTGTCGCGCCATGTAGTATGAAAACACTATCTTCAATTGCCACTGGTTTTGAATGTAATCTAGTATCAAGAGCAGCGAGTGTTATTATTAAAGAGCAAAAAAAACTTGTATTAATGGTGCGAGAAACTCCACTCAGTGCAATTCATTTAGAGAATATGCTTAAATTAAGTAGGCTAGGAATTGCAATTTTTCCACCAGTCCCAGCCTTTTATGCTAATCCAGGCAGTATTCAAGATCTTGTTGATCACTCAGTGGCGCGCGTCCTTGATTTATTTAATTTAGATTCAGGTAGTATTAACCGATGGCAGGGATTAACAAAAGAATAATATATTAATTTAATGTTAATTTTTGAGGTTATTATTTAACAAAGCAATAAAAAGTGTTTACTATTTCATCTTTCGAATGTATGATAGCATATCGTTATTATAACAAAAAAATAAATATTATGAAAAATAAACTACTTTTAGCTTCGCTTACTACAATATTATCAGCATCGATTGCAAATGCAGTTGATTTTAATATTCATTATAATGGACCAAACGATTTTACCTATTAATCTTAATAATTTGACTGATGCGCAACAAGTTGTGCTTACTGACCTTATTAAATCTCTGCCCAAAAATGCAGAATATTATCTTGTGCGTAATAGCGCTCCAATACAAGAAAAGTTAAAAAAAGCACAAAAACATGTTGAAAATGTAAATAATAAAGATGATCAAGCAACTAAAGATCGTTATTTAGCAATATTAAATGAAGTCAAAGATTTATACTTAGTAACAGACGTTAAGGATGCTTCTAAAGTTCCAGCTGTTCAAAAATCTGATGCTGCAGTAACTGAGGGCATCATAAACTCAATAAATGCATCGCGTAGTATTGTTGATAACCGTATTAATAATTTTGCTGCTGTTGCCGCTGGTGACTTTCTAGACACTAAAGGCATTTGGATTGATGGATCATTTACTAAGGGGACACAAAAAGCGTATAAAAATGCATCTGGATATAAGTTCGATCAAAAAGGATTCACAATTGGCGCAGATGTTGGTGATGAAGCGATGATTGGTCTTGCATATTCATGTTTTTTAAATGACATTAAAAATAAAGCTGTCAGCAAAAACAAAGAAGATATAACATCACATCTTGCAACTATTTATGGTATGTTTGATGTCACTAATGAAATTTTCCTTAAAGGTCAAGGTCAATTTGGTAAGGCTTATATCAAAAAGGAAAGAAATACTGGTGATTTAGCTGGAAATATTGCTAAAGCAAAAACTAATGCAACAATTTCATCTGCGAAATTAGAAGCTGGTTATAATGTAGCTATCGACACTAATTTTAGTTTAATTCCAACGGTCGGTATATCATATTCAAATGTGGATATTAAAGGCTATAAGAAAACTGGACTAGGCTTAAATAGAACTATTGGTAAAAGAACGACTAACAGAACATCTGGCCTAGCTGGTATTAGCGCGTCATATAATGTTGAAATGAATTCAGGCATTAAATTGTTACCAGAATTACACGCAAATCTTGACTATGCATTTAGTTCAAAAAACTCTGCAACAACAGTAACAATAATTAAGGGAATTAATCCAATATCTACTCCATCTGAAAAGTTAGCTAAAATTTATTATAATTTTGGTGGATCAATTAAATCTATCCATAATGATAAAATTGAATTAACATTTGGTTATGATTTAGGTTTATCTAAAAAGTTCCAATCTCATACAGGAACTGCAAAATTAAGAGTTAATCTATAATATTTAATTATTTTGATATTAAGAAAGGAATCCCCGCAGATTAAGCGGGGATTTTTTTATTGATTAGACGGTAAACTTTTATTATCCTTTTTTAAATCAATCATTTACTTGGACAGAGCCGCAAATGCACTAGCACCGCCATATTTGATCCAAGAGTAAGATGAAATTATATTGTCATTGCTATCTATTATTATCCAATTATTTGGAATATCATAAAACTCACACCTACAACGAATTTCATCCTTAGTTTTAATTGCATGATCTCTATGATATACTCTGCCTTCCATACGCATATGACTTGCCCTCACATCTTTATCCAACACCGTTCTCCATATAACATATTCAGAATCTTTTATAGTTGGTGTATATTTTTCCAAATTTCTCCCTATTCTAGTCTTGCCAGGAATTACTTTAATCGGATGGTTAAAATTTATAGTTTCTCCTGGTTTTTTATAAAAAGTTGAGTTAGTAGAGTTTAGTAACTTTGCTTCTAATTTTCTCCTGGATAATAAACTAACCTGAGTTCGATATAAGAGAAAGGAATGAAGAGAGAGAATAAATAGATAGAAGAAACTTTTAATTGATGATAGGATGCAAGTTTAAACC
>JAYUJO010000250.1:0-4018 GCA_043765215.1 Rickettsiales bacterium
TTCATAACTGCTGGTATGGGTGGAGGAACTGGTACTGGTGCCTCTTCGGTTGTTGCAAGAATTGCAAAAGACCTTGGCATATTGACTGTAGGCGTTGTCACTAAGCCATTTTTATTTGAAGGAACTAAAAGAATGAAAATTGCTGAAGCTGGTTTAATTGAATTACAAAAGCATGTTGACACATTAATCGTTATTCCTAATCAAAATCTATTTCGTATTGCTAATGAAAATACTACATTTCAAGAAGCATTTGCTATGGCTGATGAAGTATTGCATGCTGGCGTTCGAGGTGTAACGGATTTAATAACATCACCTGGGTTAGTTAATCTTGATTTTGCAGATATTGAAACCATCATGAGTGAGAAGGGTAAAGCAATGATGGGAACTGGTGAGGCAACTGGAGAAGATCGAGCCATTAAAGCGGCTGAAGCAGCAATAGCTAATCCATTATTAGATCAAAATTCAATGTTTGGAGCATGCGGAGTATTAATTAATATCTCTGGAGGCAAAGACATGACTTTATATGAAGTAGATGAGGCTGCAACTCGTATTGGTAAAGAAATCGGTGATAGTGATGCTAATATCATTTTTGGTTCAACATTCAATGCAGAATTGGAAGGTAAAATTAGAGTATCTGTTGTTGCAACTGGTATAGAACAGGGTAAAATTAATCTACAAAATGCTAAAGAAGAATTAAAAACTGAAATAAAAAATATACAACATAATGCGCAAGAGGACTCTGCTATTGATGAAATGCCACCGTCTTTTGATGAATATGATAGCAAAAATAATCATAATGAAATTGATCAACAACATTATATTAATGAAATTACGCCTAAACAAATTGATTGGGCTGAAGCTGAGAAAATGTTAGAAATGCACAAACATTCATCTTCTATACAATCCAATAAACCTAAACAATCATTGCTAAGTCGGATGTGGAATGCATTCAAATCTAATGATGAATCTACTCAGAATTATCAAAGCAAGAAAAATATTAATACAAATTTTTCGAATAATGATAAAGCTTCGTCAATTCAGGAAGTTCCAGATTTTTTTAAAAAAGATAAGTAATATATGTTTTTATATCAGTCTTACAAATTAAAGCTGATATAAAATTAATTGTTTAATTGTTATTTAATATAGCTCGATCTAAAATTAAAATTTATATTGAAGTTATTTCCAATGAATAATAAACTGATTTCACAATTTTTCTTAGTTTTAATATTTACATTTATTTCACCATTAATTATTTTAGCCAATAATAATGATAATATTGAAGCAATAAAATTTCGTGAAATATGTAAGAAAGATCTTGATTTTGTTCAAACTCAATTGCAAAAAAATTCAAGTCCATATGCTAATAAGAACGATAATCATTTCAAAGATTGGTATAAAGATGGTTATAAAGATACAGTAAAATTAATAGATGATATTCTCGATCAAGATGATTGTTATTATGTAATGAAATATTATCTTAATGGTTTTGATCTATCACACATCACTTTAAAAGGTTTTTATCCTCTGCCACTTGAGCAATATCCAGGAATTTTAAGTGCAAAGAAAAATGATAAACATTATATAATATATAAACAAAATTTTATAAACTATCTTGGAGAAGTTAATGTTGGCGATATAATCACCCATATTAACGATATTGCTATTGAAGATTATCATACTAATTATTTACTTCCATTTTATGCTAATGACTCTTCAGAAGCTACATCTATTGCTGCAAGCATTTACGCATTAATTTTAGATGGTAATGGATTCAAGCCTGTCCCACAAACAATCACTATACTTCATAATAATAAATCTAAAATTATCCAATTAAAATATACTAATTTAGAAAAAGATGCAGCCGAAATAGCTAAAAATATTAGGCAGCCAAGTCCAAATGAAAAGTTTAAAATTGAATTAATTTCTAATGGAATTTGGATTAGTATTCCAAGTTTTTTACCACAAGATGATGAAATAATATATTATTCTAGCATGATTTCTAGATTAAAAAATGATTTTTCTAAGGAAAAATATATTGTTTTTGATATGCGTGGTAATAGGGGTGGAGGGTCTAAATGGTCAGTGCCTATCATTCGTAATTTATGGGGAGATGATTATTTAAAGTCAATGGGAAGAGAGCATGATTTTAATGAACAATGGATTCAAAAAATAAGAATTAGTAAAGAAAATTTTGAGGATTTTAAGAAATATAATGATGATGAATCTAGCAAAGCTTATCTTTTAGCATTAAAAAAGAATGAGAGTTTTTTCTTAAAAAAATGGAGTATATATGACAGCACAGATAATTTATACACCCATAAAGATAATTCAGCATTTAAAGCAAAAATATATGTATTAACTGATAATTTTTGTTGAAGTACTTGTTGGACATTTGTTAATGAACTAAAAGCAATTCCTGGAGTGATTCATATTGGCATGCCAACAACCATTCAAAGTATATATTCATATGCTAAAAAAGAGCGTTCTTTAAGTAATCAATTTGATTTTTCCTACCCAACGCAAATTCGAGTACAGCCAGCAACTAATTTACTAAATTCACTTGATCCAGATTATTTATATGAAGGCGATTTAATGGATGAGCCGAATGTAATTGATTGGGTATTATCTATTACAGAAAAATAATGAACGATTGTTACTTAATCTAAACTAATACATAATTTTATGATATTAAATAAAGTAAATCCTTATTTTTATTAATAATATATTATATAAAATAAAAAGTTTTAGGCTATTTCATTAATCATTTATCAATCAAATTCAGATTGAGGAGTTGTTAAATCTTCAATAACATTCTCCTCTTTATTTATGCCTATTATTTCTTCAATATAAGAATCTTTTAAACAATGAAAATCTTCATAATTAATTTGATTACCAAAAAATCCAGTTAAATTATTATTTTTTTTGAATAATAATTGAATATTTGTTACGCCTATATCACCTATATTATTATATTCTAAATCTAAATGTATTAAAGTTTTATTGATCTCAAAAGCTTTACACAAATCAATTGCTCCATCATCACCAATTTTATTACTCTCAAGTTCAAGGCTAATCAATCTTTGATTAATTATGAGCATTTTACTTAATGCTTTAGCACCTATATCACTAATATTATTACAATTAAGAATCAATATAGTTAAACAATCATTCTTAGCCAGTGCTTGACTAATAGCAATTACTCCCTCATTGCCAATTTGATTTCCTCTAAGATCTAGATAAGTAAGTGAAGTATTATATTTAAGAGCTTCACTTAAAGTAATAGCACCCAAAGCTTTAATATAATTATTATCAAGCTTTAAAATAGTTAGCGTCTCATTAATATTGATAGCATCACTTAAAGCAATTGCTCCGGGACTTCGAATTTGATTATCGCCGATATCAAGCGCAGTTAAGGAGTTATTGGTCTTAAGAGCTTCGCTTAATGAAATTACACCTATATCACCTATTCTGTTATTCCATAATTTAAGTTCTTCTAAATAACTATTACCATCTAGAGCTTCGCTTATATCTTTAATGTTTGTAATTTTATTAGCACTAATATCAAGAATCAATATTGTTTCATTAATTTTAAGTATGGATGCTAATTTTTTTAAATCTTCTTCTGTAATATTTTGATTATATAAATTTAGACGAGCATAATTATCTGGATAATCTAGACATTTTTTTAAGTCAGTCATATTTCCTCTAGTATATATAATTAATTATAAGACTATGTTAAGTGTATCATATTTTGTTAAGATAGCATTAATTTATTAACTAAATAATTTATTTTTAATTTTATTGCAGTTAAATGGCTATCAACATCATGATTAAATTATTTTTTGTTATTTAAAGATTTTTAAATATTAAATAATTGACATTATTTAATATATTATTTATAATTAAAAAATACAAATTATAAATAAAGGAAAAAAATATGCCTAACAAACAATCAAATAAAAATTCAAATAAAAAAGCTAATGTTCAGTCAGGTAATAGATCAAAAGTAACAAAAAAA
>JAYUJO010000251.1:0-4013 GCA_043765215.1 Rickettsiales bacterium
TAATGATCTTAATGAAATTATTGATGATCCTTTATCCAATATTAAATTCTCTAAATTCACTTTGCAAAGACTCAAGAAAAGAAAGCTTCAATTAAAAGACAAAATTGGAATTCTGAAATTAAAACTATATCCGGATATTCCAGCCTAACAAGATATTGAAATTATGAATTCGTTTAATTGCGATATAATTCACTTGATCTATAGTAATCAATTAGATGGGTAAAACATACTTTAATGATACCAGCAGCAGGAAGGGCAAAAAATATACCAGCTAGCCCAAACAAATTAGCTGCAGCAAAAACTGAAAACATAATCCATAATGGGTGCAAACCTATTCTATTACCAATAATTTTAGGTGTTAAAAAATAGTTCTCGACCATGTGACCTATTACAAATAATATAACTACATAAATAATTTCGCTATTAGCACCAAATGTAAAATAGCAACTAGTTGAAACTAGTAAAAATGATATTAAAGTTCCTACAAACGGGATGATAATTAAAAATCCTGAGAAAATTCCAAGCAACAATGCCAAATCAATACCAATAATGCTTAAACCAATAACATAATAACATGTCAATATCATGCAAATATTAAGTTGACCACGAATATATGCTGATAAAAGTTCGTGAATAGAGTAAACAATTTCCCTAGTTTTACTTTTTCCTTGTATTGGCAATAAATATTCAACACTTTTAACCATTTTTGGCCAATCCCTTAAAAAATAAAATAAGATGATAGGCACTAATGCAATAATGGTGAAAAAATTAATAGTAGCAATTGTATATTGCCAAATATGGTTAGCAAACGAGCTAAATAATCCAAGCACATTATTAACAAGGCTTTGAGCTGAATTTGAAATAGTGGTCGCCATTTCAGGGTCTATATTATGTAAATGATTAGACCATGAAGCTATAATATTATCAATACTTTGCTTATATTGAGGAATTTTGTGAATAAAAAGTGAGAACTGATTGTAAATTATTGGTACAACAATTACTATAATTATGGTAAAGCAACTAATAAATAAAGCAAAAATTCCAATAGTTGCTGTGCTTCTGCGTATGTTAAACTTATGAGCATAGGTATTAATTGCCGGCTGCAATATATATGCAATAATAAAAGATATTATAAAAGGGGCTAGTGTATTTGATATCGAATAAATTATTGCACATATAATGCTCAGCACTAACGCCCATGATATAGCTTTATTCATAATTTATCTCTAATCCTAATTTATTTATCTATTATAAAAAATTATAATTTTATTATCGCCAGTTATTTTT
The DNA here is from genome assembly GCA_043765215.1 of Rickettsiales bacterium. Lineage (GTDB taxonomy): Bacteria > Pseudomonadota > Alphaproteobacteria > Rickettsiales > Rickettsiaceae > Megaera_A. The sequence continues at coordinate 1,288 of JAYUJO010000251.1, forward strand.
AATCCATTTAGTCGGCTTAACATATTTCCAAATATTACCAAAAAACCCACCATTAATAGCATCTTCTGGCTTTGGATTACCATGAAATACCACAATTTTTACATCATGTGGTTGCAATGGCGCTTTAAAATAGCGAATAATATACGGAGGCAGACAATGTCTTTTAAAACTTTTGCACCATAATTCTGGCCAAAAATCAATATCTTTAATTTTTTTGATAGATAAATTTGCTCGTTACTATAAGCATTAGTAACTTCTTGAATATTATTTTGATAATATTCAATTACATCCGTATGAGCTCCAATATTAAAACAATAAACTGAGGAATTACCAATGCCCTGCCCAATTTGGGTCCAATTTTCAATGATAGTGAAATTATTAGAATAGCTAAAAAAACAATCAATATTATCCATGATCACAATATCTAAATCTAAGAATAAAGCTTTGCCAGTTAAGTCGCCTATTTTCTCTGAAAACATACCTAATTTACGCCAAGGGGATACGTCTTTTTCTATAGGAAGATCAATGTGAGGCAATGCAAAACATTCAATAGCTGGATTTATATCCTTAATATCGTCAGTAAGGCAAACAAATCTATATGGAATGGTGAGATGTCTCTTTACCATTGAATATAAAACATTTACATCGTTTGCAGTATATTTAGTGCCCCATTTCATGCAAATGACATTAACATTGGCTTCCATATATGCAATCTAATTTATATTGATGATAAGAATTTAAAGAGTTATTGGTGCGCCCTAGAGGATTCGAACCTCTGACCTACGGATTAGAAATCCGTTGCTCTATCCAGCTGAGCTAAGGGCGCCCATATTTTGTTTTTAAAATATAGTTTTAAAAACAGGTAATTTATAACAGCATGTATTATATTATTCAAGCAAAAATTTCAGCAATCACGATATTTTAAAATAAATCATATAAATCTTACGCGCGCGATCGGCTTACTATTAATTTCTTTGGTAAAATTTAAAAATTGACTGACTGAATCTACTATGTCATCATTTTTTGAATTAGGAAAATTAGTTAGTTCCTTGATTAATTCTCGATTTAATGATGGCTTATTGGGCAACAACACTCTTCCAGCTTGAAAAATTGGTATAACAGATGCAAAGCGAGTGACTTTATCTTGTTTTGGTTTAATGGGTTTGATGTTATTATGCCCTAATAAACTAAGGTCCTGAATTAGCGACTGCCCACTAGCTTTATCTTCAATTAAAATATATTTTGGCTTAAATTTTTCAATTTCCTTCTCAACTGCAATTTTTAAATCGGGGTAGGTCATTTTTTTCCTAATCATATTTATTAAGTAATATTTATTAGAGATCACACCCCAACATGTGCCAACACTATAATCAGATTTTTCTGACACTTTAATTGCGGTATCCCAACTTAAAATATAATAATCAAATTGACTGGGTAGTTCTTCATAATATATTATATCTTCTAGTTTTAGTAAACTCATGTTAGATGGAAGTGGCGATTGAAGAAATTGAGCCGCATAATTTCTAGTACCTATTTCTCGTTCAATATTATTTAAGAATAATAACTGATCACGCTTTTCATTAAGCATTTCTCCTTTAAAATATTGATAGTTTTTATTGCCTATGACATAAGTTTTATCCTTATTAGAAATAGCCGGTATTTTAAGCAACTCCCAACCACCACTTGAAATTAAATGCGCAGCTAAATCATCTTCATGCAGGCGCTGCATAACTAAAACAATAGCCCCAGTATTCTTATTATTAAGGCGAGTGACGAAAGTTTGCTCAAACCATTCAATAACCTTATTTCTAGATTTTAGTGAGTTAATTTGAGTTGGGTTATGAGGATCATCAATAATTAATATATCGCCGCCCTCACCTGTGGCCGAACCCCCAACGCTAGTTGCAAACCTAAAACCATTATTAGTAGTTAGGAATTTACTTTTTTGATTATGTTTTTTACTCAATTTAGTTTGCGGAAATAATTCAGTAAACCAATCTGAAGAAAGCACCAATCTACAATCCATAGAATGTTTAACACTTAATGTTGAAGAGTAACTTGCTGCCATCACACGTTTGGTTGAATCAAGTCCAAGCAACCATGCCGGCCAAGCGACGCTTACGCAAACTGACTTAAGAGCTCTTGGTGGCATGTTAATGATCAGGCGCTTAATTGATCCATTTCTCACGGCTTCTAGGTGATCAGCAATCAAATCAATATGCCAATTTGCCTGATATTCGGCGCCTGGGTTAATTGTATGAAACACTTTGCCAATAAAACTGCTAAAATCATGGCGAAGCACTGTGTGTAATAATTTTTTATCACATTCCATCTTTAAATCTCTGCAAAAATCTTTCAATAATTTCTTTATCTTCTTCGATGCTAATATTACATTTATTCATCAATTCATCTTTGCTGAGCTTATTAAGCTGAATGATGAGATTCACCAATTTATTTAAAGTATCAGTAATATTTTTTTTAACATTTCCTGCAGATTTTGATTTTAAAGATTTAAGGTCATCAAGCTCTTCTTCAAGCATAATAACAAGTTTGGCAATAAAGCCATATAATTTATCTACTGTATTTTTCATCATTACCTGCAAAATAATTTATCTCATCACCACCCTCAATTGATGGCAAACCGACTAAATGTCTTTTTTCATTCTCTCTAATTCTACTCATCACACAATATTTGTCTATAGAATGAGCAAGTCAGTGTGACTGCT
>JAYUJO010000252.1:0-10973 GCA_043765215.1 Rickettsiales bacterium
GAAATATTCACGCACCGTCAATCCTTCCTTAAAGTTAGACTTAATTGGCGTTTCAATAATTTCACCAGATGGTTTTGTCATTAACCCCCTCATTCCAGCAAGCTGCTTAATCTGAGCTGCAGAACCCCTTGCACCAGATATTGCCATCATGTGAATTGAGTTTAATTTTTGCTGAGCTGTGACATCCCTAGGATTTTTAGAAGATACGGAAATTTCTTCCATCATTTTTGATGCAACCCGATCAGTACATGCCGTCCAAGCATCAACTACCTTATTAAATTTCTCGCCATAAGTGATCAAACCTTCAAGATATTGTTGTTCAAATTCATTTACTAGCTCAGTTGTCTCGCCAATAAATTTAGTCTTGTCCACAGGTATAACCATGTCGTCCATACCAAATGAAATACCCGAACTACAAGCGTGTTTAAAGCCAAGTTCCATTAATTTATCAGCAAAAATTACTGTCGCCTTTTGTCCGCAGAAACGATATACCGAATCAATAGCGCTCGATATATTTTTCTTAGTCATATCTTTATTAAGCAATTTAAAATCTAAACTATTCCCTTTAGGCAATAATTGAGCCATAATTACTCTTCCAGGCGTTGTATCAACAATCGACTGAACTAATTCTCCATCAGCATTTAAAATATTTGCACGATATTTAATTTTTGAATGATAGGTAATTGCTTTTTCAAATATTGCAAATTCTAGTTCATTAATATTGTCAAAAACCATGCCTTCACCAGGCTCATTATCCAAAGATAATGTTAAATAATAAAGTCCTAAAACAATATCTTTATCAGCAGAGATAATTGGTTTACCATTAGCTGGGCTTAAAATATTATTAGTCGACATCATTAAAACTCTAGCTTCAAGCTGCGCTTCAATCGATAATGGCACGTGAACAGACATCGTGTCTCCATCAAAATCTGCATTAAACGCCGTACATACTAGTGGGTGCAACTGAATTGCTTTACCCTCAATTAACAACGGCTCAAATGCCTGAATACCTAAACGGTGCAGCGTCGGTGCGCGGTTTAATAATACCGGATGTTCTCTAATTACTTCTTCTAAAATATCCCAAACTTCAACTTTTTCAGCTTCAACAATTTTCTTAGCAGCTTTAATCGTAGTTGCAATACCATATAATTCAAGTTTTGAATATATAAATGGTTTAAATAATTCAAGTGCCATCTTTTTTGGCAGTCCACATTGATGTAATTTCATCTCAGGGCCCACAACAATTACTGAACGACCAGAATAATCCACCCTTTTACCAAGTAAGTTCTGACGGAAACGACCTTGCTTACCTTTAAGCATATCACTTAAAGATTTAAATGGTCTCTTATTAGCATTCTTAACGATTTTACCACGACGACCATTATCAAATAATGCATCAACAGATTCCTGAAGCATGCGCTTTTCATTACGAATAATGATGTCTGGAGCTTTAAGCTCAAGTAATCTTCTTAAACGATTATTTCTATTAATTACTCTTCTATAAAGTTCGTTTAGATCTGATGTAGCAAATCTTCCTCCATCTAGCATTACTAAAGGTCTGATTTCTGGTGGAATTACGGGTAACACATCCATGATCATCCATTCAGGCTTATTACCAGATGTTAGGAAATCTTCGACTAATTTTAATCTTTTTATTAACTTTTTCTTTTTAGTTTCAGATGAAGTTTCAAATAGATCTGTTTTTAGTTGTTCTTTTAATTCTGGTAAATTTAGTTCTGAGAGTAATTTTTGTACAACTTCAGCACCAATCATTGCAATGAAACTATCTTCACCGAACTCATCTTGCGCTTTAATATATGAATCCTCTGACAATAAATCACCCTTTTGAAGCGGTGACATGCCTGGTTCTACTACTACATAATTTTCAAAATATAATATTTTCTCTAAGTCCTTCATCGTCATATCTAGTAATGTACTAATTCTAGATGGTAGAGATTTTAAGAACCAAATATGCGCTACTGGCGCTGCAAGTTCGATGTGACCCATGCGCTCACGGCGAACTCTTGAAGTTGTCACTTCAACTCCACATTTTTCGCAAGTCACGCCTCTATATTTCATGCGCTTATATTTTCCGCATAAACATTCAAAGTCTTTTACAGGACCAAATATTCTTGCGCAAAATAGACCCTCTTTTTCTGGTTTAAAAGTGCGATAATTGATTGTCTCTGGCTTTATAACTTCACCATAAGACCATGAACGAACCTGATCAGGGCTTGCAATGTTAATTTTGATTTGATCAAATTGTTGTGTACTATTCAACTGACCGTAAAAATTGATCTGTGACATATTAGGTTTTCCTCAAACTAAACTCGTATGAAACGCTATTTGCGTTACTAAAAATATTACTAATAATTTAGCGTCTGCATAATAAATACAGACGCTAATAATTTAAGAATTCTCTTCTAACTGAACGTTTAAACATAATGATCTAAATTCTTTGATCATCACGTTAAACGATTCTGGCAGACCTGAACTGAAATTATGATCACCTTTAACAATGCTTTCATAAATTTTAATTCTTCCAGTAACATCATCTGACTTAACTGTTAGTAATTCTTGTAATGTAAATGCAGCACCATAAGCTTCAAGGGCCCACACCTCCATCTCACCAAATCTTTGTCCACCAAAGTGTGATTTACCACCAAGCGGTTGCTGAGTGACTAAACTATAAGGACCAATTGAGCGAGCGTGAATTTTATTATCCACTAAATGGTGAAGCTTCAGAATATATTTATAACCAACAGTAATATTACGATCAAAATATTCTCCCGTTCTGCCATCAATTACTCTTACCTGACCAGATTCATCTTGATCAGCTAATTTAAGCATATCTTTAACGCCTTGAACTCTTGCTCCATCAAATACAGGAGTTGCAAAATAAACACCTTCTTTTAGATTCTCACAAAACTCAAGAAAATCCTCTTTATTTAAATCTTTAATTTGCTGCTCAGTTTCGCTATTTTTATATATTTCACAAACGAATTCTTTAATTGATTCAACATCAATATCGTTGTTACTATATTTATCAAGCATACTACCAACCTTGTGACCAAGATTTTTTGCCGCCCAACCAAGATGCGTCTCTAAAATTTGTCCAACATTCATACGAGATGGCAAACCTAACGGATTTAACACTACGTCAATTACAGTTCCATCTTCTAGAAATGGCATATCTTCTTGCGGCATAATACGTGATATAACACCCTTATTACCGTGACGACCAGCCATTTTATCACCTGGTTGTAATTTATGCTTGGTAGCTATAAATACTTTAACAACTTTTAAAGCACCCTGTGGGAGATCATCACCACCTTGTAATTTTTCAACTTTATTATTAAAGCGCTTATTTAATGCATGCTTTTTTTCGTCATATTGCTGTTTTATTTGTTCGATTTCACTCATTACTTGAGTATCTTCAACAATTAATTGCCAAAATTGCCCTTTAGAAATTGTTGTAAATAATTCAGTATCAATTTTTTGACCAGCTTTTACAGATTTTGGTCCACTAACAATTATCTGTCCTTCTAATATTTTCTGCATGCGCATGAATACAAAACGATCAATAATTTCAATTTCATCATCTCTATTCTTTGCCAGTTTTTCTACTTGCTGTTTTTCAATAGTAATTGCACGCTCATCTTTTTCAACACCCCTACGTGATAATACGCGCACTTCAACAACAGTTCCAGCCACGCCAGGTGGTACATATAGTGAAGTATCTCTTACATCAGAGGCCTTTTCACCAAAAATCGCTCTAAGCAATTTTTCTTCAGGAGTCATTGGTGATTCACTTTTTGGAGTAACTTTACCAACTAAAATATCACCAGGTTTGACTTCAGCACCAATATGAACAATTCCAACTTCATCAAGATTACGAAGAGCTTCTTCACCAACGTTTGGCATATCCCTAGTAATTTCTTCAGGACCAAGTCTAGTGTCACGTGCAACAATTTCAAATTCTTCAATATGAATAGATGTGAAAATATCATCTTTAACAATTCTCTCAGAAATCAAAATTGAATCTTCAAAATTATAGCCTCTCCATGCAATGAATGCTACAAGCATATTGCGTCCTAAAGCTATTTCGCCTTGGTCTATAGCAGGACCATCAGCAATAACTTCACCTTGCCTTACTTTTTGACCAACAACCGTTAAAGGTTTCTGGTTAATGCAAGTATTATGATTTGATTTTTGATATTTCATTAATGTATAAATATCAACTTCTGGGGCGCCATTTTGCTTACGTTCAAGTGTTTGAACCACAATTCTTTCAGCATCAACTTCAACAACTATACCATCATGAAGTGCAACAATTGCCGCTCCTGAATCTTTAGCAACTACTGCTTCAATACCAGTTCCAACTAAAGGCGCATCTGTGGTGACTAATGGCACCGCTTGGCGCTGCATATTAGATCCCATCAAAGCTCTGTTAGCATCATCATTTTCTAAAAATGGAATTAGGGAGGCTGCAACAGAAACAACTTGCATTGGAGTCACATCAATAAAATCAACTTCTTCAGGTGATACTGATACAAAATTACCAGTCTCGTATCGACAATTTACAATATCGGCTAAAATTCTACCATCGGCTCTAATTTCCATATCAGCTTGAGCAATCTTATATTTAGCTTCATCATTTGCAGTTAAATAGACAACATCATCTGTTACAAAACCTTCTTTCACTTTTCTATATGGACTTTCAATAAAACCATATTTATTAACTCTAGCAAAAGTTGACATTGAATTAATCAAACCAATATTTTGTCCCTCAGGAGTTTCAATAGGGCATATACGACCATAGTGAGTTGGGTGAACGTCACGAACTTCAAATCCAACGCGATCACGGCTAACACCACCAGGGCCTAATGCAGATAATCTTCTTTTATGAGTTATCTCAGATAATGGATTAGTTTGATCCATGAATTGAGAAAGTTGTGAGGTACTAAAAAATTCTTTAACAACAGAACCAAGTACTTTAGAATTGACTAAATCATGCGGCATAATTGCATCAATGTCGACTGCATTCATACGTTCAATAATTGATTTTTCCATACGCACTAAACCAATTCGGAATTGATTTTCAATCAATTCACCAACAGATCTTACCCGTCTATTTCCTAAATGATCAATATCATCAACTGATCCCTTACCATCTTTTAAATCTATTAAAACTTTAACAATGGCTTTAATATCGTCTTTGGTTATACAAGTATTATCTTCTGCTACATTGATATCTAAACGTGAGTTTAATTTAATTCTGCCTACTTCAGATAAATCATATCTTGCAGCGTCAAAAAATAAATTTTCAAACAAAGCAGCGCCCGCATCCGCAGTTGATGGCTCGCCTGGACGAAGTACACGAAATATATCGATTAATGAAGACGCTTGATCATGATTTTTATCAGAAAACAATGTGTTTCTAATATAAGCATCACTATGAGATGGTATTTTTAAAGTTATTATTGATTTAACTTTTGCTTCAATCAATCCTTTAACAATATCATCAGTAATTTGCTCGCCTAAAGCAACTAATACTTCACCACTATTACTATCAATAATTTCCTTACCAACATAATTACCAATAATTACGTCATTTTGAACCAAAATTTTCTTCAAACCATTTTCAGCATATTTTTTTGCTAATCGAGGTGTAATTTTTTGTCCAGCTTCCAATATTATTTCATTATTTTCTGCATTGATTAAATCTGAATTTAATCTTTGCACCATAACATCATTTGGATCAAACTCTTTAATCCAACCTTTTTTACTATGTACATAAACTTCATTTTTATAATAAGTTTCGAGAATTTCTGCACGAGTCATACCAATTGCATATAGCAAACTAGTCACTGGCAATTTTCTTTTACGATCAATTCTTATATATATTATATCTTTTGCATCAAATTCAACATCTAGCCAAGAGCCTCTGTAAGGTATAATTCTAGCTGAGTATAAAAATTTTCCAGAAGAATGAGTTTTACCTTCATCGTGATAAAAGAATCCGCCTGGAGATCTATGCATTTGCGAAACAATTACGCGCTCAGTTCCATTAATAATAAAAGTACCATTTTCAGTCATAAATGGGACATCGCCCATATAAACTTCCTGCTCTTTTATACCTTTAATTTCTTTAGCTCCAGTTGTTTCATCAATATCCCATACACTTAAGCGCAAAGTCACTTTAAGACCAGAAACATAACTCAAGCCTCTTTGTATACATTCTTCAACATCAAATTTCGGCTGATCAAAAGAATATTTTACAAACTCAAGTGTTGCTGTGTTTGAAGGATCTTGAATAGGAAAAATAGAAGTCAGCACATTTTGCAAACCTCTATTTTTTTTCTCATTTTCAGGGACATATAGTTGTAAAAAACTATCTTCATAAGATTTTTTTTGAATTTCGATCAGGTTTGGTATTGACGCAACCAAATTGATTTTACCGAAGTTTTTTCTAACTCTCTTACTATTTTGTAAGGATTGCAGCATAGGATCTCCAGATATTTTATCGATTACTTATATACAGGCTATCTTAAATATAATAATTACATAAAGTATTTTAAATACAATTAAGTAATATTAAATATTTATAACACCAAAAACTTATTTTACGATTAGCAATTAGCTATAGATAATTAATATAAATATATACATTAATTAAACTTAAACATATAAGCTGCATTAGTGTACTAATTTAAATACAAAAATGCAACTTATATAGAATATATTAAATAAAATAAATTAGACTATTTTATTTCCTACTAATATCAAGTTGAAATTATTTAACTTCTACTTTAGCACCAGCAGCTTCTAGATCAGTTTTAACTTTGTCAGCATCACCTTTTGAAATGCCTTGTTTAACTGGTGAAGGAGCACCATCAACTAAATCTTTAGCTTCCTTTAAGCCAAGACCAGTGATTGCTCTTACAACTTTAATAACTTCAATTTTTTTATCACCAGCTGCAACTAAAATAACATCAAATTCTGTTTTTTCGGCTGCTGCTTCAGCAGGGGCTGCTGCCGCTGCCGCTGCTGCAGGTGCTGCTGCAGATACACCCCATTTTTCTTCAAGCAATTTTGAAAGATCAGCTGCTTCCATTACAGTTAAAGATGATAGTTCTTCTACGATTTTTGATAAATCTGCCATAATTTTTTCCTTTATATTAAAAACTTTATTTATATGATTAATTTTTTTCAGCGTGAGCTCTAGTAACTCTCGCTAAAGCACCCGCTGGAGCTTGCATAAGTCTTGCAAGTTGCGAAGCCGGAGCTTGCACCAGACCAACAATTTTGCCTCTAAGCTCATTAAGTGATGGCAATTTGGCAAGTTGTTGAACAGCACTTACATCTAAAAGCGTATTATTAACTATACCGCCGATAATTTTTAAATTATCATTAGTTTTAGCAAACTCTACAACTCCTTTTGCAGCAGCCACTGGATCTTCTGAATAAGCTATTGCAGTAGGTCCAGAATACATACTCGAATCGTGGGAGTTACCCACACTTAATGCTGCTATATTAGAAAGAGTATTTTTAACTACTTTAAACGAGGCACCATTTTCTTTTAAATTTCTACGAAGCCTTGTTATTTCTAAAACTGTAAGCCCATGATAATGAGTTACAATTATAGAATTCGAAGTTTTAAAAACTCCCTCTAATTCTGCTACAAAAATTTTCTTTTCAGATCTTAACACTTTAATTCTCCAAATGTATCTAGTTAGAAATTGTTGATAAATCAACTTTCACAGAAGGACCCATCGTTGTTGACATATGTATTCTTTTTAAATATGCCCCTTTAGCACCAGCTGGTTTTGCCTTAACGACAGAACTAACAAAAGCTTCAACGTTTTTAAGTAGATCTTCTTCATTAAACGAAATCTTACCAAGTCCTGCATGAATAATACCAGCTTTTTCAACTCTATATTCAACTTGACCACTTTTAGCATTTTTAATTGCAGTTGCAATATCAGCAGTTACAGTGCCAAGCTTTGGATTTGGCATTAACCCTTTAGGTCCTAAGACCCTTGCCACTTGTCCAACCATACCCATCATATCTGGTGTCGCAATACAAACGTCGAAATCAATCTTACCAGCCTTGATATCGTCAATTATATTAGTAGAGCCAGCAATATCAGCACCAGCAGCAGTAGCTTCTGCAACTCTCTCTTCCTTACAAATAACTGCAACTTTAACATCTTTACCAAGTCCAGCAGGTAGCGACACAACACCACGAACCATTTGATCTGAATGCCTTGGATCAACACCAAGATTAATTGCAACTTCTAAGACTTCATCAAACTTCACAAAACTAGATTGTTTTAGAATTTTAATTGCATCTATGACTGAATATAACTTGGCTTGATCTAATCCAGATTTTGCTGCTATTATTTTTTTTCCCATAATTTTAACTCGCTTTTATAATATTCAATTTAGCTTTTTATTACTTCAAGTCCCATAGACTCAGCTGTTCCAGCTATAATTTTTGCAGCTGCAGTTAAATCATTAGCATTTAAATCTTGCATCTTAATTTTAGCGATTTCTTCACAATCAGCGACTGTTACACTTCCAATATAAGCTTCTTTTTTAGTTGCGCCAGAACCTTTCGTAATTTTAGCAAACTTTTTTAAGAAAAAAGAGGCTGGTGGAGTTTTCGTAATGAAAGTAAAACTCTTATCAACATATACTGTAATAATTACAGGTGTTGGGGTTCCTGGTTCAGCAGAACTAGTTGCAGCATTAAAAGCCTTACAAAATTCCATAATATTCACACCTTTTTGACCCAGTGCAGGACCAACAGGTGGAGATGGATTTGCTTTTCCAGATGGAATAGTTAATTTGATATAACCAGTTATTTTCTTAGCCATGACTTATCCTTAAAATTATATTTGCATTAATTCTTTAGTTTTTATCTCAACCTTTTTTAACCTGAGTAAAACTCAGCTCAATTGGCGTTGCTTTACCAAAAATCGAAACAGACACCTTTAGTTTTTGAGCTGCCGCATCAATTTCCTCAACTGTTCCAGAGAATGTGTCAAATGGTCCATCAATGACCAAAACATTATCTCCAAGATTATATAAGCTAGATGAGCTAGCTGTCTTAGTTTCAGATTCAAGCTTTTTAAATATCGCTTCAGCTTCTGCATTACTAAGAGGTTGTGGCTTAGTTTTACTTCCCAAAAAACCTGTAGTTTTAGGTACTGATTTAACTAAATGCCAAGACTCATCTGTCATCTCCATCTCAATTAGTATATATCCAGGCATAAATTTTTTCTCAGTAAGAACTTTCTTACCTCTTTTTATTTCCGGCACTTCTACCACAGGAACAACTATACGCTCAAAAAAATCAGACATTTTTTGCTTGATTATTTGATCTTCGATCATTCTTTTGACTCCTTTTTCAGAGCCTGATACAGTGTGAAGTATATACCACTTAGCCATAATTATTTCTTCGCTTAAAGCTACTTACCAATATTTAACAAAAATCTTACAAAGTTATGTATACCATAGTCTAAAATCATAGTCACTAAGCTAAAAACAAATACTGCAATAATAACTATAGTTGTAGATGCTATTAACTCTTTTCTTTCAGGCCACACAACTTTTTTTGCTTCTTGTTTTACTTGGTCAAAAAATTTATATATTTTTAATGTTTTTAACATATGATCCAAATTTATTTCAAAAGCAAAAGTGGCAGGAGCGACAGGCATCGAACCCGCAACCTCCGGTTTTGGAGACCGGCGCTCTACCAATTGAGCTACACTCCTATCATGTTTGCAATATATTATCAAGAATTATTTTTTAATTACACTTAATAATAGATTGCATACTACATCAAATAATTTTATTTAAAAATTATTTATTTTTTTTATTTACAATTATCTCCACTACCTGTTGAGGCACTAAAGTATAATTATTAAATTCCATACTATATTGAGCTCTACCTTGCGACATTGATCTCAAAGTATTTACGTAACCAAACATTTCAGCAAGAGGCACATGAGCAGTAATTACCTGTGCATTTCCTCTAGGCTCCATGCTTTGAACGCTACCTCTTCTAGAGTTCAAATCACCAATGATATCACCCATGTAATCATCTGGTGTTATCACTTCCACTTTCATCAAGGGCTCTAATAGTTTAGCTCCAGCCTTTGGCATACCATCTCTGAAAGCATTTTTAGCTGCAATTTCAAACGCCAATACGCTTGAATCCACATCATGATAAGCACCATCAATTAGTGTCGCCTTAAAGTCAATCATTGGATAGCCAGCAACCACACCAGAATTCATTATGTTTTTGATTCCCTTTTCAACACCAGGAATAAACTCCTTCGGGACAGAACCACCAACAATTTTACTATCAAAAACAAAACCTGTACCAGCCTCTCCTGGTTCAAAAATAATTTTTACTCTAGCAAATTGTCCAGCACCACCTGATTGCTTTTTATGCGTGTAGTCAATCTCATGAGATTTAGTAATAGTTTCACGGTAAGCTACTTCTGGAGCTCCTACATTTGCTTCAACTTTAAACTCTCTTCTCATTCTGTCTACGATAATCTCCAAATGAAGCTCACCCATTCCAGCAATATTAGTCTGACCACTCTCGTTAGTACTAACTCTAAGTGATGGATCTTCAGACGCAAGTTTTGCAAGAGCAAAACCCATTTTTTCTTGATCAGCAGTTGATTTTGGCTCAACAGCTAACTGAATAACAGGCTCTGGGAATTCCATTCTCTCTAAAATAATGTTAACCCCCTCACCACATAATGTATCACCAGTAGTAGTATTTTTAAGACCTGCAATAGCAACAATGTCACCAGCAACAGCTTCTTTTATATCTTCACGATCATTTGCATGCATAAGCAACATACGGCCAACTCTTTCTTTTTGATTCTTTACAGTGTTAACTACTGAAGTACCTGAAGATAACTTACCAGAATATATTCTTGCAAATGTTA
>JAYUJO010000253.1:0-3992 GCA_043765215.1 Rickettsiales bacterium
CACAATATTAGATGTGCAAAGAAGAGCAAAATATATCAACATATATTTAAGTAATCAAAATATATTAACCTATCATCTAGGCATGACAGGTAGAATTATTTCGCAACCAGCTGGCTACCTTGCGCAAAAACACGATCATATAATATTATATTTTGTATCTGGAAAGCAATTAGTATTCAATGATGCCAGGCGTTTTGGCATGGTCTATATTTGCCCTAAACTTGAATTAACAAAACAAAAATTCTTAGCAAATATGGGAGCAGAGCCTTTACTTGAAGAGTTTAATATTCAATATTTGAAAACTAAATTAAATGGAAAAAATTCAGCAATAAAAGTAGCTCTGATGGATAATCAAATTGTCGTGGGTGTTGGCAATATTTACGCAGCTGAAAGCTTATTTATGGCTAAAATAAATCCATTAAGAGCTTCTGGCACTTTAACAAACAAAGAAATTGAATTACTAGTTAATTGCATTAAACAAGTGCTGCATAGTGCTATTGAAAGTGGCGGAACTACTCTTCGTGACTTTGTCAGCGGAGACAATACGCCTGGATATTTTGCGCAAAAATTAAATGTATATGGTCGGCATAATTTACCATGCTTAATTTGCTCATCGAATATACAAAAAATAAAACAAGCTGGAAGGTCAACTTTCTATTGCGATAGTTGCCAACAATAAATATCATGTAAATTAATTTAATAAAGAAAAAAATGAGAAGTGAACCTATAAGTGTAGCTGATGCTAAAAGTGAAAAATTAAACTCTTTATTACAAGATTGTGATATTTCAAATATACGAGTTTTTCCTCTGCCAGATGATCCATATACTTATTTAAAACCATATTGCTTAAAGTTAATTTTTGAATCAAATTCTACGCATATATTTAGTAAGTTTCCAGACACTTTTAATTTGAGTAACTATCAAATTATTTTAGAAATTCCAAGCTATGCAATTGTTATATTTAATAACATTGATGATTTCAAAAAAATTGATCATGTTAAAATGGAACCTGGCTCAAAATTAATTGTTAGTGACTGTTCATTACTTGCCAATTACGAAATTAATTGGTTTTTAAAACTTCCTATACATATTGAGGATTCTTCTAATATGGGTGATTTAACAATTATTGAAGATCTTTTTAATTAAAAAAAGTTTTGTTATGGATTTATTCAACTTATCATACTAAAATATTTTTTAACTAAATAAATTGTTTGAAATATGAGCTTTAAAATTGTTACTTGGAACGTCAATTCCGTTAAAATGAGACTTAATCATCTATGTGAATTAATTGCTGAATATGATCCTGATATAATTTGCTTACAAGAACTTAAATGTGAGACTGACAAATTTCCTTATGAGGAATTATCTCATTTGCCCTATAATTTATATATTCATGGCCAAAAAAGCTATAATGGGGTGGCGATCTTGTCTAAAATTCCAGCAGACGAAGTTAAGACTGAATTTGATAATAACCCATTGCCAGATCATGCAAGATATATCGAATGTTCATTTGCCACAGATATTGGTTATATTCGGGTGATTTCATTATATGCACCTAATGGCAATGAAGTAGGCAGCGATAAATATAATACAAAATTAGCTTTTTACGATGCTTTTAATGAATATGTTCAGTCAATAATTTCTTTTGAAGAGAAAATCTTTATTGGCTCTGACTATAACGTCGCCCCATTTGATATTGATGTATATGATGCAAATAAGTTAAAAGATTCATTATGCTGCACTTTGGCTGAAAGAGAAAAAATTAGAACTTTGCTTAATTCAGGATTTGTTGATAATTACCGCATATTACATCCAAATAAAAATGAATTCACCTGGTGGGATTATAGAGGTGGTTCATTTGAGCAAAATAAGGGTATGCGTATTGACTCAATTTTGTCCACTAATAATGCTGTGCAAAACTTATCTGAATGTATTATTGACTATAAAACTAGAGAAAAAGTAAAAGCATCGGATCATGCCCCTGTAATTGCTATTTACCAATAATAATATAAGAAAAAAATGGATTGCATTTGAAGAAGTTAAGGAATGGATTGACGAAGGTCCTCTTAATTTATAGCAGATTAAACAGGGCATAATTTCCAAATTATATTTCTAGCGGCTTAGTGCAGGGCTAAATATACCTACATCCGCATTTTTTAAGAACAATTGACTTTGTGAGCTAAACAGAGTATTTTTTTGATATATAAAATTATCATAAATTTAGAACATGAGTAAGAAAAATAATAAGCCACAATTCCCTTTAATGCCAAAAGCAACAGCAGTATGGCTAGTTGAGAATACTGGTCTTACATTTAAACAAATTGCAGATTTCTGTGGTATCCATGAATTGGAAGTTAAGGGAATAGCCGACGGAGAAGTCGGCACTGGTATTATGGGAGTTGATCCAATTAATGCAGGCCAACTTGATAAAGATGTTATTGACTCGTGCGTAGCAAATCCAAAATTAGCTCTTAAATTAAAATTAAGTGATTCTTACACATCACCTGTAAAAAAAGGGGCGAAATATACTCCAATTGCAAGGCGCCAAGATAAACCAGATGCAATATATTGGCTGGTTAAAAATTTCCCCACAATTAAGGATTCAGATATAATTAAATTGGTGGGAACGACTAAAACTACTGTTGCAGCTATTAAAGATCGCTCACATTGGAATATGTCTAATATCCGTCAACGTGATCCAGTATTATTAGGCATTTGCAGCCAGATTGATCTTGACCGAGTGACTGCAAAATTAGTTTTAGATACTCCTCAAATTGCGCAGGAGGAATAAGACTTAAAAATTAGACTAGATATAGGTATTTAACCTCAGTAATGAATAAACAAAAATTATCCATTACTGTCTTATTAATAATCAAGATAAGGATATTCGCCTGTAGCAATCACTTCTTCAATATCAAAATCACTTAAGTTATCTACAAAAATAAGATTCTTTAAATGATCGAATAATTTAATGTTCGGATCCATTACGCCTGAATTGAATAATTTAGAGCATGCATGTAATAACATATTATGATCTGGCTGGTAATGACCACTTCCATTATCAATGTGTGTAATGATTCCATTCTTTATAGTTATATAGCCACCGCATGAAACTGGCTTTCCATAGCCAAACATTGATATGCCATCTAAATTATGTTTTTGATTGTAACCACTCAACATAAAACTATGATTCATTGTAATTTGATTTATGTTTACAAATAACTGACCTTTTTTATCAATAACATATAAACATGAATTATGACCACTATCAATAATATTACCAGTGAAAGTGTTATATAATTTTCCATCAATTATTTGAACTTTACATAATTCTTTAAAATTTATATAATTACCTTGGTCATCTTTTATATAATGTTGACTTTCATTACTAGATGATTGAGATGTTAAAAGAATGTGATCAGCATTATAAAATGAAAATTTTACACCAAATATATTAAACCAATTTACTAAGTCTTTATGATTTTCTATAGGAGTTTCATTGATAATTTCACTTATTAACTCTTTGCCAGCTTGATTAAATATTAAGTTAATTATTTTAGCTAAATTCTTATCCTGACAACTAATCATTATATTTTTAGCTTTATAAAAACATTCTTTATATTGAGCAATTGAAGAATTATCATTATTTGAAATTCGAATAAACTCAGAATATTCATGATCAATTTCTAAGGCATATTTTCTTACTAATTTACTATTCCAATCTAAATTAGTTACCTGAGAAAATACTTGCTTGATATCAATTCCTTTTTCAATTATGAGTTCCATGATGTTATTAGGATCATTTATGCAAATAATTTTTCAATTTTTTCTTGTGAGATATCTAAGTTTAAAAATAAGTTCATTATATTTTGATTTAAAAAACCTGCATTATTTATAATAACCTGAGTTCGATATAAGAGAAAGGAATGAAGAGAGAGAATAAATAGATAGAAGAAACTTTTAATTGATGATAGGATGCAAGTTTAAACCTA
>JAYUJO010000254.1:0-10883 GCA_043765215.1 Rickettsiales bacterium
CTTACTCTGACCAAAGGCCAGAACTGCAGATAATGCCTCGCCACGCAATAGTTTTCCAGTCGTTTTTTGCATATTATCACCAGCTACAGCGTGCACTCCTGTTCCAACCGCGCTGCCAAGAACTGCTTTCTCAAGTGTGGCAAATGCCCGCTGAGTATTGCTCATTCCTTTAGTCATTCCAGCGCCAAAGCCAGTTCTAGACGCAATACCAGCAGTCAGACCAGCTGTTGCCATGCTGATCCCTAAAGCTTTTACACTCTCTTTTCTGGTTAAATCTTTAGCCAAAGTACCAGGATCAAAACTACCATTTAGGCCCTGATTAATCGCTGATACCGCAGTTACCCCAGCGATATACATTGCCCCCGCCTGCGCTACGGCTGTTCCTGCTGCTGCCATTGCAGTAGTGCCTGCCGCTGTTCCTGCTGCTATAAAAGAACTAGCTGTTGTACCAGTTACGGCAAATGTCCCCATCGCGCTAGCTCCAGCCGCTGTTCCTGTAGCTGTCATTCCAAGTGTATATTCTGCTACTGTTAGTCCTGCTGCTCCAGCACTACCCACTCCAACTCCAGACGCTGTTCCTGCTGTGCCTGCCACCGCCCCAGCTCCTGCTCCAGTTCCGGCTGCTCCAGCTCCAGCAAACATGCCAAAACCCCCTGCCCACATTGTTCCAACAGAAGCTGCTATTGTCACTACTGCAGTGAGTTCCGGGCTCATTTGTGTTTTCTTTTTATTCCATGATTCGTTTTTATCTCCTAGTGGATTCCAGGTAACCCCTTCTCGATTTTCTAATGCACTAAGCCAAGCAGGCTTATTTGATGGGGCTGACGTCTTCGATGCACCATGCGCTATTGAGCGACCAAATATGCTGCTTCCCTTGCTTTTAATGCTATGCTTATTTTGATCTTCATAATCAACGAATACCTTAGCTGAGGATATGCTCTGCTCGCCGCCACCTGTGATGCTGCTGTAATTTTGCTTGATATTATTATGGCCGCTATTTTTAGTAGTGGAAGTCAATGTTCCGTCATTATGGCTAAAACTTGAGCTGTAATCTTGAGTAGCTAGCGCCAGCATGCTGGTTTTAGGCGCATCTAATAACACACCAGATCCGCCACGCATGTTCGCCCCTACAAGAATCTGCTCACCACCACCCACTAGCACATTACTGCCACCAGCCTCAATCCCGCTCTGAGTCACTGACTCGAAATTATGCTGACTCGAATTGACATGATGTTTGGTATTACCAAAAGCACCAGATGACTTGGTGGCGCTATGGCTGCTTACCATGCTTTGCCCCGTTTGGCTGACTATATAGCTATTACCAGCTACTCGGATATCAGAATTACCACCCGCTTTGATCTTGCTGCCAAGCATTCTAAAATCACCAGCAACCCTGCCACTGACATTACCAGTTGCGCTGATTTCTCCTAGAATATGGCTCACCGTTCTTGCTCGGTAATAGCCACTTAAATGCGTCACATCCGTGCTGTCACTGACTGTTAACGATTCATTAGTAAAATTGCCACCAGCTGCAAAGGTAAAATCGCCACTCTTAATCACCGAAGCCATATTGCGCGTATCACCAAACGACACCATCTCCAAGGCGCCGGCTGCTTTAATTACGCTCTGAACACCAACAATAGTGCGATGATTCTGATCATCTCCATAACGCGTGCTTTCTGTAATATTTTCAATATCACCCAATGCCGCTATCCTAGCGCTACCTCCGCTTTCAATCGTCGAACCAATATTACTGACATTACCAGAGGAATCTATGCTTAAATTATTTGAGGCATAAATATCGCCGCCACCTTTGTTACTGACACTACCGCCGCTATGGGTTACTAGAAAGATATTCTCAGCAATCATATTACCGCTATTATTAATACTGCCTGCCTTAATATCAATATTTTGAGCTAGCATCCCGCTCATTGGCTGACTTGTTTTATGTTCACCTAAATATACACGATGGATTATTTTAGGCTGACCATTCACAGTGATTATCTCAGACCACACCATATCTTCCCACAAAGCATTGGCTTGCTCCGGGCTTAAGGCAACTCCAGGGGTAAGTTTCACCTTTTTTGCATAGCGTATGCCACTTTCTTGTAATTTGCGTATTTCATCCATGTAGCTCATCCCAACATCAAAAAATCCTAGGCCAGTTAAATCCACTATCTGACGTTTAACTATGTCCATTTGCATCATAGCATCACCAGAATATTTAAGGTCTGATGGCAATTTCTTAGAGTCAAAACCTTCTATTCTGCTGATAAAGTTCTCAGTAGAAAAATAAGTCGCTACATCGGTAAATAAAGGAGAAGTTTCTTCTGCATAATGTTGCTGTGGCGTTTTTACTGACTCCCATTTGCCCTTTTGCATTACTTTATTAATGTCTGGATCAGGATGCGAATAGTCAATTTCTATTTTTTTGATTTCTGTTTTTTGATATGTATTAACTAATTTTTGAGCCAATAATTGTAAATCATTTTGAGCCATGGTGACTCTTGCAGGATTTTGTTCTGGATTTGCTTTGTTTCGCGCTTGCAGACGCTGCCTTGCAATCTGGACAGGATTTACTCTTGCAAGATTTTGATTTTGCTGCATCTCTGCGTTAAAGTCTTGTGGATTAACTCCAACATTTATCTCTTTAGGCGCTACTTTATTTTGAAAATTCGCTCGCTCATTACCTTCAGCATTCACTGCAGCAGGATTTATTGCTGGAGCCGATTGTGCTGGGTTATATGCAGCAGCACTAGTGCTTATATTTGTTACATCAGGATTTTTATCAATTTCTGTTATAATAATAGGGATAGATCCATCAATATTAAGGCTAGTTTTACCACCACCGCTTTCAGGAGAGCCATTAGTAACTTCTCCCGCTAAATCCCCACTTATTGTCCCGCCCACTTGAATTAGGGAGGGGACTCTGTTTAAAATGATCGGTTCTTCCCAATTACTTGTCTCTTGAACCCAATGCCTGTTATGAACTCCTTTAAATTTACTTATATATTTAAATTTTTTTGCAGACCATACATCTTTCCACCAAGCTGTACCATATTCTGATCTAGGTTCTACTAAAGTATGTTGTTGTTCCAGAATATCTTTATTTTCAAGAATGCTTCCATTTAAAACAATATTTTTTTTACTAGTAATATTTCCGGCTATATTACTTATCTCGCCTTTAACATTAATTTCTATAGATCCATTTGAAGATATGATAGGAGCTACATTGTCATATGAATGTAATATATCATTATATTTTGTCTTTTTAGTAATAGTGGTTAATTTTTTTGTTCCTTTAAATTCTCCTTTAATCCAGGCTATCGTTTTTTCATCAATAAAAACTGGGACATGAGTAGCCAATTCATTTTTATTAATTCTAGTGATACTATACTCCCGATCATTTTTTAAATTCCCATCGGCATGAATTGATAAAGTGCCATTTTGCAGCAAAGTTATTTGCTGTTTGTTAATTATGTCTTTGCCTGACTTTAGAGCCAAACCATTATTTGCTATAATGAGGCCATCATTGTTTAGATTACCTCTACTATCTAAATCAATATGATTGCCATATGCAGCACCTTTATTATTGATTTCTCCTTTTTGAGTGCTCTTCAAAGTCCTACCCGCTTGCACCAGACCATCATTGTCTAAATTGTAACTATTAAGATTAACATCACCTGAAGAACTTATGTTGCCAAAGTTATTGATATTGTTGTTTCCAGCATTAACAGTAACATTATTGTCAGAATATATATAATTACTATTGACCAAAGAGCCATTAACAGTAATGCCAATCTTACCTTTTAAGTTCCCACTATTGTTAGTATCACCATTAATTATTAATTGACTTACAGAGTTAACTTCACCACCATTATTATTTAAAGCGCCCTTAATTGTTACATTTCCTGTCCCTAAAACTACAGCGTTGCTAGCATTGTCTAAAGCTTTATTAATATCTAGTTTTCCACCAGATATAATATATTTATCATTAATTATTTTATTACCGCTATTTATCTCCACCGACTCATTGCCAAATAATGTGCCTTTATTTGTTATTGATGGTGAATCAATAGCTAGTTGTTTTGCTTTTACCAAACCATTATTAGTTATTGATGTTTTACTAATTAAATCTAGTTTGGCTCCAGTTACTTGTAGGGTACCAGTATTAGTATATTGATTAGCAACCTCTATCTTCGAGTTTGCTTCTGCTAATAATATATTAGAATTAAGATTGTCAACTTTAACTTGAGCGCTGCCAGTTAGCTCGGTTCTGCCTAAATTATTAAATGCTGTGGCAGTGATATTTACATTTTTTCCTTTTAACTTACCACCTGCATTATTATTAATCTTACCAATGTTTTCCTTAGCATTAAGTGTAGCAAACTCTATTAAATTACTATTATTTAGAGTTGTAACATTTTTAATATCAAGGACGTTCGTTACCTTAATTTGTCCTCTAGCTTGGTTATTAATTTCCTTAACTGATACGTCAAGATCATTAACTTCAATATTCCCTGAATTAGTAATGCTAGTAGCGCCATTTAAAGTAACCTTAGCTCCAGATTTAATTAAGCCAGAATTATTTATAGTAATACCATTTATAGATCCACCTTGATCTAATTGAATATTTTTAGCATTATCAATGGTTTTGGTATTAATTAAACCCGTCCCTTTAGATAAAACTATTCCTTTGTTATTAAGTTTATTTCTTGCAGTTAGTTTTAAATTAGTGCCACCTTGCAGATATCCTTGTTTTTCATTATTATTTTGTGTATTGTTGATATCATTAGCATCAATGCTCAGCTCATGACCAGCTATTATATTGCCATCTTCATTAACCAAATTACCATTTGTAGAATTAATAACTAAATTAGTGTGAGCTTGTATTAGGTTTGAGTTAAATATTTCTCCTTTAGCGCTAATAGTAATATTTTCTTGGTCAGAAGTTATTGAACCTTTGTTATTAATGACTCCTTCTTTAGCACTGACTTTTACTGTTTTTTTAGCTTTAATTAAAGCTCCTTGTTCATTAACGATACTGTTACCAGCTTGCAGATCTATTTGATCTTCATCAGAAATTATCTCACCCGAATTGATGATATTAGCTGTAATACTATTTAATTTAACATTGTTATGCGCTTGTATTTTACTATTTTCTGTATTAGTAATTACCGTATTAGCTGTTAATGAGATCTCACCAGCATTAGAAATTATCCTTCCTGCATTAGTAATGCTCATCATATCATTACTAGTTAAACTAACAGCTTGCTGCCCTTCTATTACTCCTTTATTATTAATCTCATTTTTGGTTTTTATTACTATTCTATCCCCTGCAGATAATATGGTGCCTTTATTTTTTAATTTTCCATTATCTGAAGTTATGTCAATAGCTTGCATTGCCTGAATGACATTACTATTGTTCATATCATTGCTTACTTTGAATGTTATCTGACCGCCCGTTGAGATGAATCCCGAATTTTCAAGGCTTTTTGATGAGGGGTTGTCCGCTCTTCCATTTAAAATAATTCCATTAGTCACCTGGATACTGCCAGTATTATTAACATCACCATCAATATGTAAATCTAATTTACCTTCACTGATTATCATACCATCTTGATTTCTAAAACTACCCCCTGTTTTAAAAGTCATTTCATCAGCAGATTGAATATGATTATTGATATTTTCTATGCCACGCTCTGCTTCAATCAGCACTGATTTTAAACCAATTACACCACTATTATTATATTTTGCAACATCATTATTTATATTTTGAAAAGCTCCATCAGTCGTTCTAATTTCAATTAGATCATCACCCTTAATTAATCCAGCATCAATGTTTTTAATGTCTCCTTCCGCCCTTATATCAATTTCTCCAGCAGCTTTTATGGTACCTTTATTTACTAATTTTTTATTTGCGTTTAAAACTAAATTTTCTTCAGATTGCAGAAATCCTTGAGCTTTATCAATGCGTTGTGTGTTCTTGATATTTTGCGCAGTAATTTGAAGATCATGGCCAGAAATAACATTACCATCATCGTTAATAAAATCTCCTGTAGATGATTCTATATCAGTGTTGGATTTTGATTGTATTAACTTTAAATTAGTAATGTTGGTTTTTGCCTTTATATCTACATTTTGATTTGCTGATACTATTGAACCCTTATTTTGAACATAAGCCCCTTTTGCTTCAATTTTAAGCTTATGACCTGCTAATATTTTTGCATTATCATTATTTATTACATAACTGGATGCATCTAAAGCGATAAAATCTTCACTAGAAATTATACTACCCGCATTGGTTATATAATCAGTATCAGCATTTAACTGTATGCTGCCGTTTGCTTTGATTTTACCATCGATCGTATTTTCAATTGCCGTATTGGCCTTTAACGTAATCTTACTATCATCAGAAGTTATTTCGCCCGCATTGGTTATATAATCAGTATCAGCGTTTAACTGTATGCTGCCGTTAGCTTTGATTTTACCATCAACCGTATTTTCAATTGCCGTATTGGCTTTTAATGTAATCTTATTTTCATCAGAAGTTATCTCGCCCGCATTGGTTATATAAGCTTCATCACTAATTAATTCGACCAATTCTTTAGCCTTAATTATTCCATTTTCTTCGTGAATTATTTGATCTTTGGCTTGAACTTTTATTCCACTGTCAAATGATATTAAAGATCCACTCTTTTCAACAGATCCATTATGAACTATCGCTGTTATCTGTTGTTCAGCTTGAATAAGGCTCTTATTTATTATGTAATCATTTACAGATATTTCTATTTGATCAACTGATATTATTCTCCCCGTTTCATCATTAGTTAAAGATTTAGCTGTATTGTTTTCCTCTTTACCCCTTAAAACTAATTTTCCACCAGATTGAATGCCCCCGCTATTGACAATATCACCATCAATATATAAATCTAATTTATTGCCACTAATTACAACTCCATTTATATTCTCAAAATTACCTTCAGTTTTAAAGGTCATATTATCAATAGAAGAAATATTATTATTGATATTTTCTATGCCATGCTTAACATCAATAAATATAATCTGTTTACTATCTATTCCTCTTTTCATCTCTTGATTAGGATAATAATTTATATTAATAAATTTTCCTTCTAAACTTTTTATAGTTAATGCACCACCCGCCTCAATTAACCCTTCATTAATAACGTTATGATAAACATTTAATGCGTAATTAGCAGCTGCAGACTGTTCACCCTTATTATAGAAATTACCATTTTGAGACGTAATATTTAGGTCATGCCCACTAATAATTTTTCCGCTATTGTTAATATCTGCATTAATTAATAAATTTATTTTGCCTGAACTATTAATTAAACCACTATTTTCAACAAAGCCTTGAGTTTTAATATCTAAATCTCCCGATGAAGCTTCAATAACACCTAATTCATTGTTAAGACCAAATTCATTATCAATTTTTAGATTACCTGCCGCAATTAATTTACCTTTATTATTTAGTATATTAGTGCCATTAATAGTCAAATTACCTAAAGACTCTATTTGTCCAGCATTATCTATCTCACCATCCGTTAATGTTATAGCAATATTATTAGCTTGAATACGAGAAGAAGCTGCATTAATCATTTTAGCATAAGCATCTATGTTGAGTTGATTACTCGAAACAACTTTGCCAGTATTAATAAAATTCTTTTTGGTATTAATTATAATATTAGAATTAGATTCTATCTCCCCATCATTTATGATATTTTTATTGCTATAAATATTTATACTATGATTAGCTTTGATTATCCCTGATTTACTATTAGTAAAATTTTCTCCATGTAAATAATTAATACTTCCTTTTGCCTCCATTGACCCACTATTAATAAAACTATTTTTATAATTTAAAGTTAGATAATCAACTATTATATTGCCACTATTTGTAATATCTTTATTCGCATGTAGACTAATATCTTTTTTGCTCGTAATTTTATTCTTATTAATAATAGAATTGGCATAAATAATTACCCCGTTATTACCAAAAACATCTATATCTGCATAATTAACAAAATCACCAGCACCTGCATCGATTCTCATTGATTCTATTGCAGTAACAAATTTGGTATCAAATGTAACCCCTGATCCAGCTTCATAATTAATGTTTTTTTCTGCTTTTACAGAATTTGCCTCATCAGAAACATTTTTATTTTTAATAACTAATATTTTTGATTTAGCTTTAATATTTAGAGCAGCCCCTGAATTAATTCGATTATGAACTATATCACCCCCACTAGTGATAGTAACATCGCCAGTTACACTCTCTAATTCAGGTAAATTAACACCAACCCCATCCTCATTACTCTGAATTACGATTTTACCAGCATATAATCCACCCATACTACTTGAATCAATTGATATATTACTGCTGTTTATTTTAGATTTGTGCGATTTAAATTCTTTTGTTTTAACATCATATTCCCCATCACCAGCGACTATTTGCACCTCTGCTGCTCTAATGATTTTTCCATCCTTTTTTTCGGCAGCCTCAATTTTTGCATTAAGCTTGACGGTTTTACTAATTAAATCGAAATGATCTAAATTATGGACATTCACCCCTTCGCCTAAGATTTCAATATCACCTTCTGTGATAATGAGTTTCTCAAGTTCTTGATTATAATTAAATTTTAATTGTCCAGTAGTTAGAGTGACATTATTAGTATTAATAAACTGCCCCCCATTTACTGATATACCATTAGGATTTGCTAAAATATAATTTGCCGATCTTCCAGCTATTTCCTGAACTCCAAGAATGTGAGATCTAGATGTACCAGTGACTTCATTAATAATAGTGCGAGCTTCATTTCTTAAATTAGCATTAGCTTGAATAACTCCTCCTCTTATGGTGTTTACTCCCTTCATACTATTATTAATCACTACTCCATTGTTACCAACATTGTAATGAAGAAATTTATTATGAGAAACTCCCGCTTTATTAGGATCATTAATATTTACTAATGGAGTTTCATTTGCAGATTTATCAATATTTAGTTTATCACCAGTCTTTGGATCTGGGACAATGCCTGCCGTATGTGCTAGAGCATATGACGTCATGCAATTAGTCACAGTTAATATAAAAGATAGAATATGAACCAATATAATTTTAAATAGGCTTCTATTTTTCATATACTGACTCCTATATTTACACATAGTGTATTCTCATATTTATAATTTTTTGGAGCATGAAAAGGGCTAGCTAATGTAACACTAATATTAAATACCCCATCACTGTTTTTTAAGCCAACGGCAAACGATGATAAAATACCTTTTCTTTTTTGCTCTTCCTCAAAATTGGAGAAATATCCATAGTCAAAACCAGTAAATATACTAATTTCCCCAAAAGCTCTTTTAACTTGTATCGATTTTGGATGCCAAATTGGAACATGAAACTCATTTCGTAAAAAAAAAGCTGTCTCTGCTGTTTCTTTAAATTCCTTAAACCCCCTAACAGCATTTACACCCGTTAATGAGTATTTCTCACTTCCAGCTAACATATTAGTACTATGTTGACTGGAACATTGAAGGTGATATTGTATATTTTGTTCGATTAACGCAATTGATAAAGGCTTAATCCAAGATACATCAATATTTGCTTTGGTGAAATTTTTTACAGGAGCTTGTATATTTTCAAATGTAGAATAAAAACCTTTGTTAATACCCTTTGTAATATTTAATACCAATGATATAACGCCATTATAAAGCCGCCTGTTATGTGAAATACCTACATCTACTTTATTAATTTTATATGAAGATATCTGAATCTTTTCCTCATCAAGATGATTAGTATAAATATCCTTAGCAAATCCAATTGATGCATGCGTTTTACCAAACCCATCTCTATGCAATAATTTACTAACATTTATTTGATAAGTTCTGGATGTTCCCCTATTAACATAATAATTACCTACACTTTCTAGTAAAGTACGATCTTTAGATACGCCGTAATTAACACTAAAATCATAATAGCCAACTGGTATGGAAAAATTAAAACCTTTTGAGTTATTATATTTTTTATGCTTCTCACCAACTGATTGCCTAAAGTTAAATCCACATTGTTCATTTAACCCTAATAAATTCTCAATAGATAAAGTATTATACATCTGAACTGGCTGAGCTTTACTGCCACTATTATCAGCGCCAACAGATAAATTCCATTTCTTGCCAGGATTATTATCAACAACAAGAATTGATGAATTTGCAGATTTTCCAGGTTTAATTACAATATTTATATCATTACTTTTTACTTTACTGAAATAATCATAAGCTTGCTCAATATCTCTTAATGATAATATTTGTTGTCTCTTAATAGGTAGCAAGAATGGTAGTTTCTGATTAACAGAATTTGTTTCTATATCTTCAATAAAACCTTCTTTGACTTGGATAATTAATGTGCCTGATTGAATATTTTGTTCTGGTATGGTGGGTAGCGAAGTGATATAACCTTGCTCTGCGTAATAATTAGTTATTTTACGTAGTAATTCTTGAAGATTTTCAGTTTTAAAACATTGCCCTATATGTGGTTTAGTAATTTTTTGAATGTCTCTAGTAGAAACAACATTTACACCATTGATAATAATTTTATTAATTGTTAAGCACTGAGCATTATTATTTGGATTTACATTGGCTCTAGTATTTTCAATTTGAATTGAGCCAGAGAGAATAAGGAAAAGCAATAATATAAACGTAATATTATGTTTCAAAAGCATTAATAGTAAATAAACAATTAAACTTTAAAGATATAATTTAAATATATCACTTAAAAAGTTTGTTGCAATATATTTATTCAACTTGAAGTAATAATTTAAAAATATCACTAACAACTAATAATTAAATTAATATTTGTTAAA
>JAYUJO010000255.1:0-1446 GCA_043765215.1 Rickettsiales bacterium
CTATTTTAAATGCTAAAAATCAAACTGCTTTTGATATATTAAAAGAAAGTAGATCAAATGATTTACTTAAATTATTTCCTTT
The DNA here is from genome assembly GCA_043765215.1 of Rickettsiales bacterium. GTDB lineage: Bacteria > Pseudomonadota > Alphaproteobacteria > Rickettsiales > Rickettsiaceae > Megaera_A. Next base: position 83 of record JAYUJO010000255.1, read on the forward strand.
GGAAAGAAAAAGATTGTAAGAAGCAGAGCAAGTTACAATAACATCAGAAGCAGAGGAGGCCAGAGTAGCCAAAGAAGAGGCAAAAGCCAAAGCAGCAAAAGAAGCAGATCAAGCTAGAGCAAACGAAGAGGCGGCAAAAGCTAAAGTAGCCCAAGAATTAGAGCAAGCTAAAGCAGCTGAGGCTAAAGAAGTTGAGGAGCCGACAAAACAAGCTAAATTAAATGAAGAGGTGGTGGAGCAAACTGGAGAAACATCCTCAGAAGGGACTGAAATTTATGATTTAATTAGAAAAGCTTGCGAAACTACAAACATTAAGGAGTTAAATAATTTGATTAGGAAAAATCCTAAGTTGTATTTAAACCAACAATTTCCTAATATTTCATTACCAATTAATATAGCCATAAATCATTATATTACAAAGAGAAGTATAGAGAGTATTGAGATAATTCAAGCTTTACTTAAAACGGGAGCTAAAATTTGTTGGTTTGACAAACACGAGAAAACATCATCATTAAATAAAGCATTAAATATCGATGAAGATTTTAACTTATTTAATATTTTAATTAATCATCAAATTAAATGTGGTAATTGGAACCCATTAAATCTGAGTGAAAAAAGTTATTTTCATCCAGTTGCAGAAGCAATTATTTGTAATAAAATATATGATGTTAATAAAAGTTTAAATAAAATTGGATTAAAAGTTACTCAAAATTCTATAAAAACTGCAATTATAAAATTATTTGAAAATTTTATAAATAATGTTGTTTCAAAAAAATTTGTTAATACATCAGAATATATAAATATTCTTTCTAATGAAATAAATAGTATAATTGTAAAAATTTACGATATTTATATAAATTATATTGGTGGTGAAGATATTAACAAAAAAAATATTATAAGTGCAATTAGTTATGATTTTTTAAGAGATTATTATTTATCAATTTGTATTTCAAATAATAATCATAATATTATATATTTAAAAAAATATTTGTTAGAATTAATAAGCTTTAATATTCAAAATTTTCAAAATAGTAATAGTTTAAAGATATTTGAAATAAATGAAGAAGCTCCAGTTGAAATTCTAGAAGTTAAAGATGAAGAAGAGCTATCTGAAATTTCAGAAATTCAAGTCAAAGGTAAAGAATCTAAAACTAAAGTTAAAGATAATTTAGGTTCAATTCATGATGCAGTTGCTGAAAATAATTTAAATTTAATTAGATATTTAACCTGAGTTCGATATAAGAGAAAGGAATGAAGAGAGAGAAGAAATAGATAGAAGAAACTTTTAATTGATGATAGGATGCAAGTTTAAACCTAAACCAAGAGGAAATAATGCTTGCACCCATAGAAGATATATTCTGCGA
>JAYUJO010000256.1:0-3964 GCA_043765215.1 Rickettsiales bacterium
GGCACAAAATAAGTTTATCAAAAAGAAGAGCCGTATGACAGGAGACTGTCACGTACGGTTCTGTGAGAGCCTGAGGTGCAAGCTTTGGGCTACTCGACCCTTATGAAGGATAAATAGTTCTATTAATACAAGCTAAATATTAATTAAATAGCTTGTATTATATTAAATCAATTTAAAATTTATATTTAAAATTTATGCAGTTAAAGCTTTAATTTGTCCATCATCACTGATTCTTTGTAGCACGTAGTTCTGAACTTTTTCAAAGGCTTTATTTTCGATCTGGCGAATGCGCTCTTTTGAAATATTATACTCAATACTTAAAGTATCTAAAGTCGAGGGGGAATCATTTAATTTTCTAGCGGTAAAGATTTTCATTTCACGCTCATTAAGAGTGCTCATCGCTTGAGATAAAATATATTTTTTATTTACAGATATTTGTTTTGATGCAAGTTTATCTTCCTGTGATGGTTTTAATTCGGGAATAAGATCAATCATCTCACCACCAGATCTATCTCCACCATTATCAATAGTTCGATTTAATGACAAATCATTACCAGATAAACGTTGGCTCATTTCATTAACTTCTCTAACACTGACTCCAAGATTATCTGCAATTTCTTGGTAATCATCAATATTTACAGCACGAGAGTATAAATTAGTAATTTTATGCTTAATTTTACTTAAACTGAAGAAAAGTTTTTTCTGCGCCGATGTAGTGCCAATTTTAACTAATGACCAAGATTTTAAAACATATTCTTGAATAGAGGCCTTAATCCACCAAGTCGAATATGTTGATAACCTAAAACCAAAATCTGGATCGAATTTTTTAACTGCTTGCATTAAACCAATATTTCCCTCAGAAATTAATTCTGTAATTGGTAAACCATAATTTTTATAACGCATAGCAATTTTGGCTACTAATTTAAGATGACTTTTTACTAATTTATGAGCTGCGTTTAAATCATGCTTTTCCAAATATGTTTTAGCTAGTAAAAACTCTTCTTCCTTACTTAATGATGGTATATTATTAATTTCACGTAAATATATACCAAAACCATACTCAGAATTGACAGTTGAAATATTTGTTATATTTGACATAATATATTCTCTTAAAAAAATCTTTTATTTATTTTAGCATAATTTACAACTAAAGTTAACAGCTTTTTAATGCAAATTGTATATTTATAAATCGTTTTCAATGTAATTAATTTCTAAAATCTCAAATGCTTTAGTGCCCTTAGGGGTTACGACTTCAACAATATCACCAATTTTTTTGCCGATCAAAGCTCGTGCAATAGGTGACTTTGTCGAAATACGACCTTTACTTATATCGGCTTCATATTCACCAGTAATTTGATAAGATGATGTTTCGCTGGTATCGTCATCTAAAATTTTAACGGTTGATCCAAATTTAACACTATCTGTGCTTAATTTTGAAGCATCAATAATTTCAGAGCGCGATAATTTATCTTCTAAATCAATGATTCTGCCTTCGATAAAACTTTGTTTTTCCCTAGCTGCATGATATTCAGCATTTTCTGATAAATCACCAAATTCTTTCGCCGTAGCAATTGCTTCGATTACGGCAGGTCTTTCAACGGATTTTAATTGTTTAATTTCCCGCTCTAATTTTTCGTGTCCTTTTTTAGTAATAGGAAATTTGTCCATAGCTATTAAGTCTTGTTTATGTTACGATCTATGAGTATATTTACAGCTGTATATTTTGTCAAATTTGCTTTTTTCATTCAAGTTATGCTTAATCCGAAATTAAACTTTGAGATTCAACGTAAAATCTTTCATTTATATAGCCTTGTTTTCCCCATTGCATATATATTTTTAGATAAAATGACAATGTGCATTGCTTTAACAATAATTACAGGTATTACACTATACCTTGATATATCTAGACATTATAACCCAAAAATTAAAGTATTAGTAGCAAATTTTTTTGGTAAATTTTTAAGAGAAGAAGAAAATAACGGTCAATTTGTCTTGAGCGGCTCTAGCTATATGGCTTTGGGCTTTTTATTATCATGTCTTTTATTTAATAAAGGATTAGTAATTAACTCATGGCTTATCTTAATAATATCTGATTGTTTTGCAGCTATTGTTGGTCTTAAATTTGGATCACCTCTTTTTAATGGAAAATCATTAGCAGGATCATTATCATTTTTATTATCTGCAATTTTAATCAGCATCATGACCTATTTTATGATTGGTTATAAAACTACATTCTTAATCATTATCATTAGTTCATTAATCACGACTATTATTGAATTTTTTTCAAAGGAGCTGAAAATTAATGATAATTTTGCCATTCCAGTTAGCTATGCATTAATCACAACTATTCTTAGTTGGATGGCTTAATTAAATGCGTTTATCGGTTGAATTTTATAATCATTTAAGAGATTACGTATCTGTTTCAGATATAGTTCGGCAAAAAGTTAGCTTAACTAAGAAAATGGGTGAATATGTTGGAGTTTGTCCATTTCATAATGAAAAAACCCCTTCATTTACAGTTAGTGATGCTAAAAAATTCTATCATTGTTTTGGTTGCGGAGCTCATGGCGATGTAATTCGTTTTGTATCTGAGACTAATGGCATTGGCTATAAAGAGGCTGCCATTAAAATTGCTAATGATAAGGGTATTGATTTGCCCAAAATGTCAGTGGCAGAGGAAAAAAAATATGAAGAAGCTGACAATATTCATAATATTTTAGAATTAGCGTGCCAGTTTTTTACTCAAAATTTAAATGATAATGTTATTGAATACCTGCTTGAGAGAAATATCAGTAAAGATACTATAAAAGATTTTTCTATAGGTTATGCCCCAGGTGGTGGCGCTCTTGAGAAATTCCTGCAAAGCAGATCCTTTTTCTTAAAAGATTTGTTAAAATGTGGCTTATTTGGCAAAAAAGAAGACGGCCGAATATATGAAGTATTTAATAAACGCATTATGTTTCCAATACGCAATACTTATAATAAAATTATAGCTTTTGGAGGAAGAGCCATTGGTGATGCTATTCCTAAATATATTAACTCCCCTGAGACAATGGTTTTTAAAAAATCAGAAAACTTATTTGGTGAAAATATTGCAACTGGCCAAATTTACAAAAATAACCATGCTATTTTAGTAGAAGGCTATATGGATGTTATAGCGCTTCATCAAGCTGGATTTAAACAAAGCGTTGCTAGCCTTGGTACTTCGGTAACTGAAAATCATATTCAAAAATTATGGCGAGCTTGTGATGAAATTATTGTATGCCTTGATGGAGATAGTGCTGGTGTCAGAGCAAGCGCTCGCATTATTGATTTAATCATGCCAAACATAACGGCTAGTAAATCAGTATCATTCATTCAATTACCAATTGGTTTAGATCCAGATGATTTAATTAATGCTAAGGGCGCAAATGCCTTTAATGAGTTGCTAAATGATCGATTTGGGCTATCTGAGATGATTTGGAAAATGGAATTTGATGGAAAAGAATTCAAAACTCCAGAACCAAGGGCTATGCTTGAGCAAAAATTAGATGAGCGTTGCACTCATATTAAAGATAAAACATTGCAAATAAATTTTAAGCGTTATTTCAAAGACATGATTTGGCAAAATATTGTCAAAATAAAGAAAACAAATTATGTTGCGCCTCCACAATTTAGCAATGAAGTTACAAATTGTATAAGTTATAATGAAATGGAGCGTGCTGAGCATAGCATTGCTGCTTTTTTACTTAAATATTACGATGATATATATGAAATTATAGATAAAATTCACTTCCAAAACTCCGATTTAAATGAATTTAAGGATTGGATTATTGAGTATAAAGGCATGTATTCACAAAATGAATCTATATCTATAGAAGATGAAGCAAAAAAAACTAGATTTTATGAACTTTTTCAATTATTATCGAATCCCAATAATTTATATTTTAATTTTGGCTCAAACAATAGGGATTTTGACCAAAAG
>JAYUJO010000257.1:0-3952 GCA_043765215.1 Rickettsiales bacterium
ATTTTAATTGACACAAAAATTGTCGATAATGATTTTGATACTAAACACGAATCATTACCCATTGATTATGAATATCTTGCAATAGATTTAGATTCAAGCGTTGAGCATGATGATGATGTTCCAGCAAGTGGAGATAGTGAATAATATTAATTTATGTATGTTATTAATGAGCTAAATTTTTAAACAAATTTAGTAAAACATATTGATTTACTCCAATTTCAACGAAACGAAAGCGCCATAAATTGGCGCTGTCTTTTATTTGATCAAATGTTGGCAGAGGGTTTTTCCCTGCAATCATTACTTTAGATGAATCAACAATTAAATTATAGTGATTATCGAAATTATTTTTAAATAAGTCAGTTTCTATATTGCTAAATTTAGTATTTGCAAAAGTATTAATTGCCACCACCCCATTCTTAGTCAACATTTTTTTCACATTTTGCATGAACTCATCAGTTAGCATCTGTGGTGGAATATAATCAGCAGAAAATGCATCAATGAGAATTATATCATATGTTTCTTGGCTTACATTTTTAGCAAATTCAGCACCATCTGCAATATAAATTTTATTTAAATAATTTTCTTTATAGTCAAAATATTTCTCAACTAAAGAAGGTATTTTATCATTAATCTCAACTGAATCAATTTGTGTATTTGGCAATAATGTATTCAAGGCTCTTTGAATGCTAGCACCACCTAAGCCAATGACCAAAATTTTTCGAGGATTATCCACAAAAAACAGAGTGCTAGTAAAAAGTTTTGCGTAATTATAAAGTATTATTTTATGATTTGATTTGTTCATGCAGCTTTGAACGATAGGTGTTGGCGGCTCTAAAAAACTCATACATCTTGAATCATCTTCATCAAATATCCAGATAGAACCAAAATCACTTGTTACTTTTGCAACATTATTTGGTTTATCATCAAAGTAATCTTTACTGTATAATTGAAGAATGATAGTTAATACGCCAAGAAGTATAGCTATAACAATATCTTTTTTCTTTATATTACTATACATCAAAGCGCTTTATATGCTGTTATTCTTTCCACAATTTCATCACGAAAATGTCTGACTAAACCTTGAATCGGCCAAGCTGCAGCATCACCAAGGGCGCATATGGTGTGACCTTCAACTTGCTTAGTAATAGATATTAATTCATCAATTTCTTCAACTTCAGCATCGCCCTGAACAAGTCTCATCATCACTCTCCACATCCAACCAGTTCCTTCCCGGCACGGCGTGCATTGCCCACATGATTCATGCATATAAAATTTACTGAGGCGCGCAATGGCATATATGATATCAGTAGATTTATCCATCACAATTATTCCACCAGTACCAAGGCCAGATCCAACTGCCCTTAATGCATCAAAATCCATCGTCACAGTTTCACAAATTTCTTTGGTAATCATCGGAACTGATGACCCACCAGGAATAATTGCTTTTAAATTATCCCAACCGCCACGAATGCCACCTGCATATTTATCGATCAATTCTCGAAGCGGAATGCCCATAATTTCTTCAACATTACATGGCTTATTAACATGACCTGAAATACAAAAAAGTTTTGTCCCAGTATTATTAGGCTTGCCAAGACCAGCAAACCACTCAGCACCACGGCGAAGTATCGTAGGCACCACTGCAATGGATTCCACATTATTAATAGTGGTCGGGCAGCCATAAAGGCCAGCTCCCGCAGGAAATGGTGGCTTTAACCTAGGTTGACCTTTTTTTCCTTCTAAGCTCTCAAGTAAAGCCGTTTCTTCCCCGCAAATATAAGCTCCAGCACCACGATGCAAGTAAATGTCAATATCATGTCCACTATTACAAGCATTTTTTCCAATTAATTTAGCTGCATATGCCTCATCAATTGCTTTTTGGACTGCTACGGCTTCATTGTAAAACTCCCCGCGTATATATATATAGCAAGTTTTAGCGCCAATACCGATGCAACCAATTAAACAACCTTCAATTAATTTATGTGGCTCATATCTTAAAATATCACGATCTTTACAAGTGCCTGGTTCAGACTCATCAGCATTCACAACTAAATAAGCTGGCTTAATTGACTCTTTTGGCATAAATGACCATTTCATACCAGTTGAAAAGCCAGCTCCGCCTCTCCCGCGAAGACCTGATGCTTTAACGTTCTCGATAATCCATTCACGTCCTTTTAATAATATTTCTTTTGTTTGATCCCAATCACCACGCTTCAAAGCTTGACTTAAATCAGGAGAATTATGCCCATCTATATTAGTAAAAATTTTATCTTCATCTGCAATCATGATTTGCTCTAATTTTCTTAATTTTGTTTGTTTTTCAAACTATCAATTATCTCTTTTGTCTTGGCGCTATCTAAATCTTCATAAAAATCATCATTTATTTGCATCATTGGTGCATTGCGACAAGCTCCCAGACACTCAACTTCAGACACAGTAAATAATCCATCAGCTGAAGTAGTGCCACATTTAGTCCCTGTGAATGTCTCGCAATCTTTAATAACATCATATGCTCCATTGAGCCAACATGGAGTGGTGCCGCATACTTGAATATGATATTTGCCAACTGGTTTTAAATTATACATAGTATAAAAACTAGCGACTTCATAGACTCGCATATATGGCTCTGAAATAATTTTAGCAATATGCTCCATTGTTGATACTGAAAGCCAGCCATTATTTTGTCTTTGAGCTAGGTCAAGTAGCGGCAGCATAGCACTTTTTTGCCGACCTTCTGGATATTTAGCAATAATTTCTTTTACTTTTATTTTATTTTCACTATTAAAAGCAAAATTTTCTTTTAGTTCACTCATCGATCAACCTCACCAAAAACTATATCTAGACTAGAAATCACTGAAACCACATCAGCCATTTGGTGCCCTCTAGTCATAAAATCAAGACCCTGTAAGTGAGCAAATCCTGGCGCTTTAATTCTGCATCTATATGGTTTATTGGTTCCATCTGAATATAAATAAACACCAAATTCACCCTTTGGCGCTTCTACATAGCCATAGGCTTCCCCTTTGGATACATTATACCCTTCTGTATATAATTTGAAATGATGAATCATTGCTTCCATTGATTCTTTCATTTCTCTTCGCGTTGGCGGATTAATTTTATTATCAGATGACTTAACTTCACCTTTAGGCATTTTATTAATACATTGTTCAATAATTTTCACTGATTGATACATTTCCTCAACGCGTATTAAATAACGATCATAGCAATCACCATTTTTGCCAATAGGAACTTTAAAATCAAGCTGATCATATATTTCATATGGATTACTTTTGCGTAAGTCCCACTCAATGCCAGATCCTCTTAGCATAGGGCCAGAAAAACCCCAATCCATAGCTTGTTGTTGACTCACAACTCCGATGCCAACCAATCTTTGTTTCCAGATACGATTCTCAGTTAGCAAACATTCAGTATCAGCCAAATATTTCAAAAATTGTTTGTTGAATATATCAATATCTTCAAGTAAACCATCAGGCAAATCGGCATGAACTCCACCAGGTCTAATGTAATTTGAATGCATTCTAGAACCTGATACTCTCTCATAGAATTCCATGATTTTTTCACGCTCATCAAATAACCATAAGAGTGGCGTGGTAGCCCCTAAATCAACGGCCTGGGTTCCGATATTCATAGTGTGATTTAAAATGCGAGTCAGTTCTGAGAATAAAACTCTAATATATTTTGCTCTAAGTGGAACATCACAACCAAGTAATTGCTCAACAGCTAGTGCATATGCATGCTCTTGGCACATTGGTGAGACATAATCTAATCTGTCAAAATAGGGCACAGCTTGAGCGTAAGTTTTATGCTCAATGAGTTTCTCAGTGCCACGATGAAGCAAACCAATATGAGGATCTGCTTTATTAATGACTTCCCCGTCCATCTCCAATATCAAACGCAGCACACCGTGAGCAGCTGGATGCTGAGGGCCAAA
>JAYUJO010000258.1:0-3951 GCA_043765215.1 Rickettsiales bacterium
CTGAAAAAAAAACTGATTCTTGAAAAGCTTGAAGGCTTCCAGATGTTTTATCCAAGCAAAAAGAAATGAAGGGTGGAGATAAAGAAATTGAAACAAATGAATTAGCAGTAAGACCCCATAATACATTATCGTGGAGAGTTGAAATAACACAAACTCCAGTTGGAAATTTGCCTACTGCATCTTTAAATTCATTTACTTGCACTAGATATGCCCCACTTTTTCGCTAAATCATTTATAACACCATTTTTTTGCAATGTTTTAATTGTGTGGTCAATATTTCTCTTATTTATTGATTTTTTAGGCATTGCAATAGCAAATGAAGAAGCATATTGCTTAACATTGAAACTATGAAATAGTGAGTTCTTTTTTACAAATTTTTTCGCTTGTGATTCCTCTAAAATCACAGCGTTAATTCTGCCAGATTTTAATTCTTCAACTAAAATTAAATTATTAGCTAAAGTTTTGGGTTGAAAACCATAATTAATCCCTAAATCATGGTTAATCAAGGACCATATAGTGCCTAGTTGAGATCCAACAATGCCACCTTTTAAATCTGCTGGACCATTAATTTTATCTTTTGCTTTTACTAATAATGCAATTTTTGCATCGCAATAAGGAACTGAGAAATCAACTCTAACCATACGCTCAGGAGTAATTGACAAACCAGCCACTACAAAATCTACATTTTTAGTAGATACAGCAGCAAGTAAACCATGAAAATCCATGTTTTTAAATTCAATGTTTTTCCCAAGATGCTGACCAATAGCAATCATTAAATCTACATCAAATCCAACAATTTTTCCATTTTTCATATATTCAAATGGAGGATTATCCGCACTAGTGCCAACAACCCAAGTATTCTCATCTTGTTTTTCAAAACATGCTGATAGATTAAAAATTAAAATTGTAATTAGAAATATTCTTATATAATTCATTTTTTTATAATTTTGTTTATTTTTGACGAATAAAATTCAATAATTGATTAAAATCCTCGGGAACTTCTTGAGTAAATTCAATTCTCTCTTCACTAGTTGGATGAATAAAACTAATATAAAAAGAATGTAGTGCCTGATGTTTCATTTGCTTCAAATTACTTTGCAAATAGTCAGGACAACCTTGAATTTTCCTTAAATTATTACCATAAGTTTGATCACCCACAATTGAATGTTTACTGTGGCTTAAGTGTACCCTAATTTGATGCGTTCTACCAGTTTCAAGCTTACATTCGACCAAACTAAATAGTCCTGAGTGTAGTATTTCAGTTGTATTATAGTGAGTTACTGCACGTTTTCCACCGCCCTTAAGCAAAACACTCATGCGTTTACGATCTTGAGTACTTCTACCAATTGGCATATTTATTTCACCACTAACTGGTTTAATCACCCCCCATACTAATGCTTTATATTGGCGCATTAATTCACGGGTTTCAATTTGATTGGCTAAATGCACATGCGCCCTATTATTTTTAGCAACAACCATTAATCCAGAAGTGTTTTTGTCTAACCTATGAACTATTCCAGGTCTTATATCTCCTGATATATCAGAGAGTGCTTTTGAATGATATAGAAGAGCGTTAACAAGCGTTTCTTGAGTGTTTCCAGCCCCAGGATGAACCGTCATGCTTGAGCTTTTATTAATAACAATAAGGTCATCATCTTCATAGATAACATCTATGGGAATATTATTTGGTAGCAACCCCTCATTAACAGCTTCTTCTTCTAAAATAATAATTATCTCATCATTTTCTTTAACTTTTATTGATATAGTTTCAACTACTTTACCATTAAGACTAACTTGTTTGTTTCTAACAGCTCTTTGAATATGACTTCGCGAAGTTCCATCGCAAAGTTCAGCCAGAGCTTTATCAATTCTTTGTTTATTTAAAAAATCTGGTATTGTATAATTATGTTGAGTCATTTATATATTTATTTATGAAAAATTTAAACTTAAAAATTAAGCATCTAAAATGGTTACAGTCTATTGGCATTGAATATTACTGCTCTTTAAACCAAAAAGAAAGTAAAAATAATTTAATTCAAAGCTATAATGAATTAAATACTATCAAAGATGAGAAAAATTCTTTAATTAAAAATATGGAGATAGTTATGACAAAAACCATAAAACAGGAGAAAACTCAGAAAAAAAATACTTCTATAATAACTCCTAGTGAAGAAAAGGCCCGTTTATTAGCAAACGCAGCAACATCATTGAATATTTTACGACAATCAATTGAAGATTTTGATGGTATAGAGCTCAAAACTTTTGCTAATAATATGGTGTTTAGCGATGGAAATCCTGAAGCAAAAATAATGCTTATTGGTGAAGCGCCAGGAGCCTCTGAAGATGCTCAAGGAATTCCTTTTTGTGGAGAGAGTGGTCAGTTGCTAGATCAAATGCTAAATACTATTAATATTTCGCGCAAAACCAATGCTTATATTACTAATACTGTTTTTTGGCGCCCTCCTGCAAATCGTCCACCTACAATTGAGGAAATAAATATATGTAGACCATTTGTTGAAAAACATATTGCATTAATTAAACCGAAACTAATTGTTTTAGTTGGGGGCACTGCAACAACTGCATTATTAGGTAAAAATGAAGGAATTACATTTATCAGAAAAAATAATTATTCCTATATCAATCAATATTTAGATGAACAAATAGTTGTTACTGCCCTATTTCATCCTGCTTATTTACTTCGTCAACCAATGCAAAAAAAAGCAACATGGTATGATCTATTAAAATTAAAGGATTTAATAAAAGAATTAAATATTTAGGTAAAAGTTTTAGCTCTTACCTTTATTTTTCCATACTAAAAATAAAAATCCTAGTAGACCAATAAAGCAATATAATGGAATTATGGATAAAGAATAAACGAAATTATTTTGTGAGTATATTGCATTACCTAATTTATCAACACCACCTTCCCAGCATTCCACAAAATTATTACCAATAATTTTGTGGAATAAATATCCAAATGACATATTAACGCAATTAATTATGCCAATAGCCAATCCTGATGATGATGCTTCAACCATATTATTAGCCACTGTAAATACTAATACTTGATAGCAGCATAAAATACCAAGGCAAAACATAATTATTGCTGTTGGAGTTGGTGACATTGACCCTACATTAAATAAAATTACAAATATTAAAACTGTGAGCATACCTGTAATACAAATCATAAGATTAGCAGATCTAATAAATTCAGCCATCAATGCAAGAAGTGGCCCACCAAAGCACATACCAAAATAAATAAATGATGTAACAGTGGAACTTTCAAGTTCAGTCATTTTATATATTTGTTTAAAAAATGGAATTGCCCATAAATCTGCAAAACCTTCAAGTGCTCCAACCATTAAACCACCTGAAATAGCTATAACTAAAATATATGGATTAGCTAAAAGTTTTAAAATTGTCATTATAACTTTTTTTACTGAATCCGCATTGTGCGCTTGCTCTATTTTACCAAATGTCATCATAGTTACAGATAAAATAATTGCAATTAATGCAAGCATTTGGAATGTATTAACATATCCAAAATAATTAAATAGAATTTTCATTGGAGTAGCTCCGAAAACAGCTCCAGTAAGACCAAATGTGAATGATAATCCAAGTAGCATTGACTGATATTTTTCGTTAAAGAAAGTTTTCGTAATTTTAGCTATTGATAAAAAAGCTACCCCAGAACCAGCACCAGTCAAAAGCCTGGAAAATAAAATTAAATTCCAGTTTTCAGTTGAAATAAATATCATTGTGCCAATTGCAGTTGCAAATATTGCAATTGATGTGACCATTCTAAAACTTATTCGATCAAGCATAATGCCCAGTGGAATTTGAAAAGCTGCATATCCTAAATAATAATATCCAACCATTGTGCCAAAACTTGCTGCATCGATTGAGAATTTTTGCATCATTTCTTCACGCAATATTCCTGTTGATAAGCGC
>JAYUJO010000259.1:0-10653 GCA_043765215.1 Rickettsiales bacterium
ATCCATGCGGGAATAAATACCTCCCCATGGCTAGCTTCTACTATAGCTTTTTTTTGCTCAAGTCCCAAATATTTTTCTTCTCGAATGATGGTAATTGCCAGATTATCTCTAATAGAGCACACATAACCTATTTTAATACCATTTATATCTAATATTTCTGATCCTTGCTTTATTCTTGCATTAATTTCATCAAACTTAATTTTATATATTTTTTTCCTGACCACGCCTTGATATTTTGCTCTTGAGATCACTTCTTGACCAATGTAACAGCCTTTTTTATAGTCAATAGCATTTAACTCATCAGCACCATATTCAATTGGAATAGATTTATCTTTAATTAAATCAAAGCTCCCATCAATAATGGTATAGTTATACTTATCAATAAGATATAAATCTTTAGAGAATTGATCCAAATTAGTATTACTATCTTTTAATATTAAAGAACGAAATCCTAGTTTTTTATATCGCGTATCTTGCAAAGAGAATTCTGCTTGCTCTATAATATTTTTTGAATAAATCATATCATATTTAAATGAAACATCTTGAATGACGACATTGCTCCTTAATTTATACAATGTAAGTAATTTAATTAAATTTGAATTTACATCACTATTAACGTCAATGAAATAATGATTTATATCTTTCTGATATACAAAAAAATCGAATAGATATCGCCCTTGGTTGCTCAATAAATAACTATAACAATATCGTTTACTAATGATGTCATTTGTAGTTAAACTTTGCAAGAACTTCTGACAATCATCTCCAATAATTTCTATGATTGACCTATCTTTTAAAATTTCTGACATTTTATCTATTCATAATTAAATAAAATATATCTTCAAGATCCGGTTCTGATACTTTCAAATCTTTAATTCCTAAATCAATTTTATCAATTTCTTGTAAAATTTGTGAATAATTTCCCTTTGTGGTATCAATCTTAAACCTAAGTTTATTATCAGAACCAATGGTGACTAGTTCAGGGTTGTAATCGATGTAATTAATTTTCTCATTAAATTCAACATCGATGTGGCGAGTACCAAGCTCATCTAACAAATCTTGTTTTAGTGACTGTTTGACAATTTTGCCTTTATTAATAAAAGCAATTTCATTACAAAGTTCTTGAGCTTCTGCCAAATAATGTGTGGTGATGATTATTGTTACATTTTGTTTGTTAAGAACGCGAACATAATCCCATAATTGCGTGCGAAGTTCAAGATCAACTCCAGCAGTTGGCTCGTCCAATATAAGAATTTTTGGCGAATGAACCATTGCTTTAGCAATTAAAAAACGCCTTTTCATGCCACCTGAGAGTTGACTTGGATGATTATCTTTTTTACTCCAAAGACTAAGCGCTTTTAAAATCTCTTCAGTTTTACGATCTTTTACTCTTATACCATAATATCCAGCATAAAATTCCAAACCATTATATAAATTAAAAAAACTATCCAAGTAAACTTCCTGTGGCACAATGCCAATCATTGAACGCGCTTTTTTAGGATACTCATCAATAGAGACATCATCTATTAAAACTTGACCAGAATTTTTAACAACAGTTCCAGCTAAAATATTGATTAAAGTAGATTTACCTGCTCCATTTGAACCAAGAAGGCCAAAAATACTACCCTCTTTTATATCCATATTTAAAGAATCAAGGGCTAGGAACTTTTCCGTATTTTTGCCTTTATTATATTCTTTAACTAAATTTTTAATGGAAATTATGTTTTTGGACATTATGCTTTTTGTAAATTTTTAACTAAATCTGTAAACTCACCGTTTTCAACCATTTGACGAACAATATCACAGCCACCAACAAATTCTCCATTAATATATAATTGAGGGATAGTTGGCCAATCTGAAAATTCTTTTATCCCTTGGCGTAATTCTTCACTTTCTAACACGTTAATGTCTTTAAAACTTAGTTCATTTTTTTTCATTGCTTGAACTACATAAGAGGAGAATCCACATTGTGGGAAGTCTGTTGTCCCCTTCATAAAAAGTACGATTTGATTATCAGTAATTAACTGATTTATGTAATCAAAAATTTTATTTTCACTCATAAATATTCCTATAAATAATAAAATGTTGCTTTAATTCTATAGTCATTATATATATTTAACAATATAAAATAAATAAATTTACAACTACATATAATATTAAAAAATCAAATATGCCCACTGCAAAACAGGTTGATGAAATCTTTGCTATCTTATCTGCAAATAATCCATCACCTGAAACAGAGCTTAATTTTATAAATAATTTCACTTTAACAGTATCTGTTGTTTTATCAGCGCAAGCTACTGATATTTCTGTTAATAAAGCTACAGAAAAATTATATAAATTATGTAAAACACCTCAAGAAATCTTGGATCTTGGCGAAACTGGTTTAAAAAAATACATTAAATCTATTGGCTTGTTCAACACAAAGGCAAAAAATATAATTGCGCTTTGTCAGATTTTAATTGATCAATATAATTCAATAATTCCTGATAGTTTTGATGAATTGATAAAATTACCTGGCATTGGCAGAAAAACTGCAAATGTAATTTTAAATTGCGCTTTTGGCAAACCAACAATGGCTGTAGATACTCACGTATTTAGAGTTGCAAATAGAATTGGTTTTAGTCATGGTAAAACTCCAGAAAAAGTAGAATTGGATCTGTTGAGAGTAATTCCTGATCAATGGATAATGCACGCACATCATTGGTTAATTCTGCATGGACGATACATTTGCAAAGCTAGAATGCCATTATGTGATGACTGCCCTATTGCAAAATATTGCGATTACTACAATAATATAAAATAAAAAAAAGAGATTGTTGATATGATAGACTTAAACAAAAATTATCCAGAAATTAAAGCATTATCAGCTAACCCTAAGAAATTAATGGTAATGCTACATGGAGTTGGCTCGGATGGCGAAGATTTAATAAGCCTAGTACCCTATATTCAAAATGCATTACCAGATTATTATTTCATTTCGCCAAATGGTGTAGAGCCCTATGACATGGCCCCTTATGGCAGACAATGGTTTAGTTTAAGAGACAGAACTTCCTCAGTGATTATTAATTTAGTTGAAAATAATGTTGAAAAAATACAAAATATCATATTAAATAAACAACAAGAGCTTAATCTTACTAATGCAGATACAATCTTATTTGGATTTTCTCAAGGAACAATGATGGCTTCATATTTGACTCTTGTTCAAGATCAACCATTTTATGCTATAATTGGATTTTCAGGTAGATTAATTCCTCCATCGCTCATTAAGAATAAAAATACACCAATATGCATAATCCATGGTTTAGATGATAATGTAGTTGATGCTCAAGAAAGCCGAGATTTTGCTCAATTTTGTCAAAATAATAATATTGAACATCAATTAAAGTTAATCCCGAATTTAACTCATTCTATTGATTCCGATGGAATTGAGTTTGCGATCAAATTTTTAAATAATATTAAATAGGTAAATCATAATGAATAAATCATTAATAGAGGTGGATCCAGAAATTCAAAGTGCAATTCAAGGAGAAAACTTAAGACAAGAAAATTATATTGAATTAATTGCATCTGAGAATTTTGCAAGCAAAGCAGTTCTAGAAGCTCAAGGATCAGTTTTAACTAATAAATATGCAGAAGGATATCCTGGCAAACGTTATTATTGCGGCTGTCATGAAGTTGATATCGTAGAAAATTTAGCTATTGAGCGTTTAAAGAAATTGTTTAATTGCACCTATGCCAACGTGCAGACTCACTCAGGATCTCAAGCTAATCAGGCTGTCTATCTTGCTTTATTAAGTCCTGGCGATACAATTTTAGGCATGTCTTTAGATGGTGGGGGTCATTTAACTCATGGTGCTATACCTAATATGTCTGGAAAATGGTTCAAGTCAGTTTTATATAATGTAAATCCACAAACATTTTTAATTGATTATGATGAAATTGAAGCTCTTGCCATCAAACATAAGCCAAAAATGATTATAGCTGGTTACTCTGCTTATACACAAGAATTAGATTTTGCAAAATTTCGTGCTATTGCAGATAAAGTTGGAGCTTATTTACTAGCAGATATTGCGCATATTTCTGGTTTAATTGCAACTGGTGAGCATATGAGCCCCATTCCTTATGCTGATATTGTTACTTCAACTACTCATAAAACTCTGCGTGGGCCTCGTGGTGGCATAGTTTTATCCAATAATAATGAAATAGGTGAGAAAATTAACAAAGCTGTGTTTCCTGGTTTGCAAGGGGGGCCACTTATGCATGTTATTGCTGCAAAAGCCGTAGCTTTTAAAGAAGCATTAATGCCTGAGTTTAAAACTTACATTAAACAAGTAATTGCAAATGCAAAAATATTGAGCTCTACTCTGCAAGATAGAAATTATGATATTTTAACAGGCGGCACCGTTAATCATATGATAATTCTTGACTTACGTCGGCAAAAAATTACTGGTAAAGTTGCATCAGAGAGTTTAGATCGAGCCGGTATTACTACTAATAAAAATACGGTACCATTTGACACTACTTCTCCGTTTATAACTTCTGGAGTTAGAATAGGCACACCCGCCTGCACAACTCGTGGCTTTAAAGAAAAAGATTTTGTTGAAGTTGGTCATTTAATTGCAGATATATTGGATGGCATTAAATCAGGAGCTGATATGGCAGCACTAGAAAAAGAAATATTTGCTAAAGTTTTAAATATAACTAAAAGATTTCCTATTTATAAATAATATATGAAATGTCCATTTTGCAAAACTCTAGATACCAGCGTTAAAGATTCACGTGAAGCTGAAAATGGGAGTGTCATACGCAGAAGACGAGAATGCAATGATTGTAATAAGCGCTTCACCACTTTTGAGAAAATTCATCTTCGAGAAATTGTGGTAATTAAGAGAAGTGGATTGAAGCGTCCATTTGATCGTTTAAAAATATTAAAATCTATTTCAACCGCTTTGAGGAAACGCAGTTTCTCAGATGAAGATATAGAAAAACTCGCTAATAGAATTTGTTTAGAACTTGAAAGCGCAAATGAAAAAGAAATTCAATCTAAAATAATTGGTCAAATAATTTTACAAGAATTAGCTAAAATTGATCAAGTCGCGTATATTAGGTTTGCATCTGTCTATAAAGACTTTACTTCGATTCAAGACTTCGTTAAATTTATTAGCAATATAAAAAAGGTTAAATTAAAATGAATAGTTTTTTAATCGGATTAGCAATAGTTTTTTTACAGGGAATAAACATGAGTAATGAAGAAGTTTTTTTACAAGGAGCAGATATGAATAACAACGAACAACCCCCTATCGCAGAGCAAATACCACATAATTATACGATTCATGGTGAAACAACTAATGATGATTATGCTTGGATGCGAGCAGATGGATGGCCAAGTAAAATAACTGATAGCAAAGTTCTTGGTCATTTAGAAGTTGAAAATAAATGTTATGATCAATTTATGCAGCCCCTAGAGGCAGAAAAAAATAAATTGTTTGAAGAATTAAAAAGTAGAATAAAGCTAGCAGATCAATCTACATATGTAAAAAAAGATAGTTATTGTTATTATACAAGAACAGAAGATGATCAAAATTACTCGATTTATTGTCGAAAAAATGATTCAACAGATGCTAAAGAAGAAATTCTTCTTGATGTAAATGAGCTAGCTAAGGGTAATAAATTCACTTCACTTAGTGCCTTTTCCATAAGCCCTGATCATAAATTAATGGCCTATTCTGTTAATTTTACTGGTGGAGAGAAATATAAAATTAGAGTTTTTGATTTGGAATCAAAGACATTTTTAGCAGATGAGATTGAGGATACAATTGGTTCAATAATATGGCATGAAAAAGAAAATGGATTTTATTATGTGCCTACCGATCAACAATGGCGTCATAATAAAGTAAAATTTCATCAACTAGGAACTGATAGTGAAAAAGATGAAATTATTATTCATGAAAAAGACCCTCTTTACTCAGTCAGTGTTGGTAAATCTTCGAGTCAACGTTACGTATTTATTAATGTTGGTGGCTTTGATACCTCAGAAATATATTATATTGATATGTTTGAGGAAAACTCTAAGCCAAAATTAATTAAAGATAGAAAAGATAGAATTCAATATTCGATTGATCATGGAGGCCAATATTTTTATCAGAAAACTAATGATGATTGCAAAAATTTTCATATATTAAGAGCTGTCGCTGATGGATATGATAGTAATTCTCAATGGGAAGTTTATGTTCCAGAAAACAAAGAGCAATATTTATCAAGTTTTGATTTAACTAAAAATTATTTATTACTTAATTATAAAAATAATGGAATTCCTGAAGCAGTAGTTAGAGATATTGAAACTAACCTAGAAAAAAAAGTTAATTTTCCAGATAGCGCATATACAGCTAGCATTTACTCAACAAATTATAAAGAAAATGATATTAGAGTTCACTACTCTTCATTATCAAGACCTGCAACGGTGTTTAATTATGATTTTAACACAAGTGAACTTTCAATTCTAAAGGTTCAAGAGATCCCAGGTGGTTTTGATCCAGATCAATATCAAGTTGAGCGTGTTAATGTGAACTATGATGGAGTTACTGTTCCAGTTAGCTTATTTTACAAAAAATCTTTGTTTAAACAAGATGGTAGTAATCCATTATATCTTTATGGCTATGGATCATATGGTATTAGCATTGCTCCATCCTTTATAAATAGTGCAATTTCATTAGTTGACAGAGGGTTTGTCTATGCTATTGCTCACATTCGTGGTGGTGATGATTTAGGCCATGATTGGTATGAGTCTGCTAAGTTCTTAAACAAAAAACGGACATTTGATGATTTTATTGCAGTAACAGAAGAGTTAATTGAACAAAAATATACTTCTAAAGGTAACATAGTTATTATGGGAGGTAGTGCTGGTGGTTTATTAATTGGTAATGTAATTAATCAACATCCTGAATTATATAAAGCAGTAATTGCACATGTTCCATTTGTAGATATTCTTAACACAATGCTTGACGAGAGCTTACCTTTAACTCCTGGCGAGTATAAAGAATGGGGAGATCCTAAAGAAAAAGAATATTATAAATATATGAAATCCTATTCGCCTTATGACAATGTTATAGCGCAAAATTATCCTCATATGTTAGTAACAGCAGGTTTAACTGATCCTCGCGTTGGCTATTGGGAAGGTGCTAAATGGGTGGCTAAATTAAGACAGTTAAAAACTGATAATAATAAAATAATATTCAAAACAAATATGGATGCTGGTCATTCAGGTGCTTCTGGTAGATTTGACTATTTAAAAGAAACTGCTGAAGATCTAGCATTTATTTTTAAAATATTTAATATTAAAAATTAGTTTTAATTGATATTTTTAGGATCTTTATTATTTCTCCAAGTAAGATAAAATAATAAAGATCCTAAAAGAGCTGCTAAAATAAAAAAGATAAAAGCATAAGACCATCCGTAAGTATCAATTAACCATCCAACGCAATAACCAGATAATGCAGATCCCACACCACCAACAGCACCAACCAAGCCATTAGCAGTGCCAATAGCTTTCTTTGAAGTAAACTCAGCAGATGCAACTCCTATTAAAACTTGTGGACCATAAACAAAAAAACCTACAAATATTATTGCTATAGAGCTTAATTTTTCATAGCCAATTGGCATCTGCCAAAATAAACATAAAGTTAAAGCTAGAAAAAACATAAAGATCATTCCAACAGGTCCACGCTGGCTCTTAAAAACTTTATCGGATAACCACCCCGCTGTAAAACCACCAAGCAATCCTGAAACTTCATATAATGCAACTTGCCACCCAGCATGGGTCAGTGACACATTTTTAAATTCGTTTAAAAATAACGGCGCCCAAATAATAATGCCAATACGAACTATATAGACGCACATATTAGCAAAACATAAAAACCAAATATTTTTATTAAAAAAAACTTGGCGAAAAATTTCAATTGAAGGCAAATTATTTGCGTTAAAATCTTCACTATGTTGTTCATTGCCTTTATAGGCCTCAACTGATGGGAAACCCAAAACCTTGGGAGATTCACGAAGGCGATTATATAATATTAATGACATGCAAATTGCAATAATTCCAGGAACTATAAATGCATATCTCCAGCCAAAATCTGCTACTAAATAACCAGTAAAAACTAATGTAATTGCTCCACCAACTTGATGTGATGCAGCACCCAACGCCCATTTTGTTCCAAGTTCTTGTGGCGCAAACCAATGTGTCAGCATTCTAGCTGATGGCGGCCAACCCATCGATTGAAACCAATTATTTAAGACCCATAAACATCCAAAAAAAACTAAACCATCAATAAAACCTAAAGAAACTGTGATTAGTGCAGAAAAAAATAAGCCAAGAGGCATAAAAAATCGAGCATTGGAGCGATCACTAATATAACCATTGGCAAATTTGCCAATACCATAAACAATAGATGCAATCGATAGAACAGTTCCCATTTGAGTTTTGCTATAAGAAAATTCTTCCATGAATGATGGCATGATCATTGAAAAATTGAGCCTACATAAGTAATATGTTCCGTAACCTATTATTATAAAACTTAAAATTCGCAAGCGCCATTTATTATATATTTTACGATCTCTCATAGACATGAAAGATAAATTAGCACTTTTTATATTGGAAGACTTAGTCATAGATTGACAAAGATTTAGTTAATAAATTAGAGCGAATACTACTTAAATTAGCGTTTATATGCAAGTTTTAGTTTTTATATACAATAATTCTGATTAAGTTTAACTTAAATATCTGCTAACCCAAGCAGCTAAAACCTCTGCAACATATTTGCTATCAGCGGGGCTTTTCATTAATAAATGATCTGCATCATCTAGTGATATAAAACTCTTTGGATGTTTTGCTGATTCATATATTCGTTGAGCATGAGCTATTCCAACTGTTTCATCGATTGGAGAATGCATTACTAAAAGCGCCTTTTTTAAATTTTTAATTTTTTCTGGCATGTTTTGGTTTTGAATATCATCCAGAAACTGTTTTTTTATATTAAATTTCTTACCACCTAAAATTACTTCAGCTTCACCTTTTAAATTAATTTCATCTATTTGGTTTTCAAAATTATGCCGAACATGTTCAGTATCACAGGGCGAACCTATGGTAGCTACAGCTTTTATTTCTGGAATAAATTCAGCAGCAGTAATGGCAGCCGTTCCACCTAAACTATGGCCAACTAATATTTGCGGGGCTTGAAAATTATCTCTCATAAAATTTGCAGCAGCAATAAGATCTTGTACATTGGAAGAGAAATTAGTATTAGTAAAATCACCCTCACTTTCTCCAAGGCCAGTATAATCAAAACGAAATAATGCGATACCTACATTGTTTAAAGCCCTAGAAATTCTGCTGAGAGCATTAATATCTTTATTTCCTGTAAAATAATGTGCAAATAATACGTAGGCTTTGGGCTCTTCTGGGGAATCTATTCTTCCCATTAATTGAACATTCATTGAGCCAGTGAAAAGTATTTTCTTACTAACTATATTTATATTTGTCATAAATATTTACATATTTCCCTAATTTAATTTATATATTCTAATTAAATTTAATTTTAAGTCAATGATAGTGAGCTTGATTGGCTTATAAAAATTTCAAATCAATATCTAATCAATATCTATAATAACTTTAGTTAAGTTAAAAAATTAAATATTATAGAATTAACTTGTAAAAAAATTATATTTATATAAAGATATTTCAATTAAAAAAATTTTAAAATTTATGTTAGATTCCTACGCCCACATCAACGCACAAATTCTATCTTTTATTCCTATATTTATTTCCGGCTTAGTGTCGGTTATACCTTTTATAATTATTCATTATATTTGTAAATCAATTTTTAAAACTATATCTACAAAAAATAAAGATATTTCAAAAAAATATGCTATATCTTTTATCGCCAGCACCATTAATTACATTATTATTGCAATGGCAATTTTAACTGTACTTGGTACCTGGGGTCTTGATGTTCGAGCTCTACTTGCTGGTCTTGGACTTACTGGATTTGCTGTTGGTTTTGCCCTCAAAGATGTGCTTGCTAATAGTTTAGCAGGTATAATGATTATATTTTATAGGCCTTTAGCTATAAATTCCAAAGTAATAGTATTAGATATTGAGGGTATAGTTGTCAGCATTGATTTACGCTATACAACTATAGAGAGCGAGCATAAATTCCATCTTATTCCAAATTCAAAATTACTATCTGAAAAAATTACCATAATGAAAAAAATTGCAAATGTTGATGAATCTAATATTGCAGATGACAAATTAGTTAAAAAAACCTTATTAAACAAAGATGATGAGGACGATGAGTATGTAATAAATTCAAGTAATATATAAAATTTAAATTATTGCATATTCTAGATTTGCAGGTCTTCTCACGCATGGAGTAATAGCATATGGATGATCAGATTCAATTGAGACGCATGGGCTTTTAATTTCATATGGTGCGCTTGGTGTGCAAGAAATAACATTTAATATCAATGATAAAACTATTGTAACTTTAATTAATAAATTCATAATTATCTTTTTTAATAACTTATTTCAATAAATAATAGCAAACTTATACTACAATTATCAAGATTTAATGTATTCAATAAATCTATATAAAATTA
>JAYUJO010000260.1:0-3910 GCA_043765215.1 Rickettsiales bacterium
CTTCCATAGTTTTATTAAACTTATTAAGTTCTATTTCATCAATTGAAGTTTTCATAATTAATAGTAAAAAATTAATATTATATATAAATTAAACTATAAAGTTTAAGCTTGAAAAAAAGAAGCATAAAGTGTTATATTCAGCAATAAAAAATAATTTGATAATATGAAAATTATTGTACAAAAATTTGGTGGCACTTCAGTTGCAGATATTGAAAAAATAAAAAATGTTGCAAATATTGTACAAAGTGAGATAAATGCTGGTTCTCATGTAATTGTTGTAGTTTCCGCAATGGCTGGGATAACTAATTCATTAATCGCTCAATGTAATGATCTCTCAAAACTAGATGATGCTTCATCGCTAAAAGAATATGATGCAACAATTGCTAGTGGTGAAATAGTCACTGCCGCCCTACTCAGCCTGCATTTGCAATCAATTGGTATTAAAGCTTGTTCTCTTCAAGGCTGGCAAGTGCCCATCAAAACTGATAATAATCATAGAAATTCTCAAATCATTGAGATTAATACTGATAAATTACTTCAATATTTAAATGATGGTATAACGCCAGTAATTACTGGTTTTCAAGGCATATCTGATTATGGAAATATCACAACTCTTGGCAAAGGTGGTTCTGATACTAGCGCCGCTATTATTGCTGCAGCTATCAAAGCTAAGCGCTGCGATATATATACTGACGTAAATGGAATATATACAGCTGATCCCAGAGTAGTTCATGATGCAAAAAAAATAAACGAAATAGATATAGATCAATTATGCGCACTTTGTTCATCTGGAGCAAAAGTTCTGCATCCAAGAGCAGCATTAGCCGCTAAAAGATATGGATTTCAATTGAGAATATTATCATCATTTAATCCTTGTATAGGAACTATAACCACCAATATCCAAACAAATGAAAAAAAAATGGAAAGTAGAAAAATCACCGCTATTACTTCTAATAAAAATCTATTAAGAATAAATATTTCTTACGATAGTGTTAATATAGGTCATATTATTAGCCAGTTTGCTGCAGAAAATATTGTCATTGAACAAATTAATAATTTTAATAATGGATGTTTAATTTTAATTGTTAATCTAATCGATAAGAATAAATGCGAGAAGATTTTGGATAAATTAAATCAATTAAAATTTATAGATAGTTACTTAATTGCAGCCAATATCTCTACAATAACAATTGTTGGTTTTGGTATTAAAAATGACCTGAATTTTATTAATAATATAATTCGAATATTAACTAAAAGTAAGATAGAAATTAACTTTAGTGATATTTCAGATTTAAAAATCACCTTATTGATTGATGATGATAATACTGAAACAGCTATAAAATTACTACACCAATATTGTTTTGCAGAAGAAACTTAACAATTTCTTATCAAACAAGCGAATCTTAATGATATGATTATTTTTTATCTTTTATAAATTATTTTTATGCCAAATGATATAATGAATTATAATGAATTTGATCATGGTTCCTCAACAAGCACTGGCGGAGTTACTGGTAGTAAAAAAGTTATAAATAAAGATGATGGAATATCTTATCAATTAAAACCTTCAATTAAAGATGCCCCCTTTATCAGAAGATTTAAAGCTGGTGGTAGTGATAAGGAAAATTTTGGCGAGGTTATTTCCTCGGTAGTTAGCAGAGCTTTAACTAGCTCGAATGAATTAGTTGACCTAGTTCCAGAAGTTTCATTAGTCGTTCAAATGAGTGATAAACTATCATCTCGTGTATTGGTTGCATCTAAATATTTAGATAAGGTTGAAGGGACTATTGATGATTATGCTAAAAGTGAGAAAGGTGGCAATATTAAGACCAAAAAACGTCATGTTATCGTTTCTGGATTTGAAGTAGAAGATAATAAAAATAAAGATGTCTGGGCTATTGGAGGAGATGAGAATAAACAATTACGCAATGATCTAGCTGAAGCAATTGCAATCTCCGCTCTAAGCGGTGATCACGACGTAAATCCTGGCAATATGATGGTTATTAAGGATAAAGAGGGCAAAAATCGTATTGCTCGCATTGATTTTGGTCACGCTTTTAATGATTTGATATCTTTTAAAAGTTTTGGTGGCAAAAAACATAGTGAGAATCAGGTTCTAGATTTCGTTAATAGAGAAAAAGTTAACAAATTTCCCAGTGGAGTGAGGTCAAAATTATGGCGCGATTATAGCGAAATAGTTCCATCTAAAGAGATGGCAGATGCCTTTAAAAAAATGGGAGAATCTACTAAAACTCAAGAAGGAGTTACTAATGCAAAAGCACAATTTCAAAATTTAGTGATAGAGTTTAATGATGATCCCAAAATGCAGGAACATATAAAAAAATCTCTACTTTCAATAAATAACAACATTACTGGCAGTAAAAAAATAAACCATAAGAAAGTTACGATTGATCAGGCCTTAGATCAAACTTTTAATAATTTAGGTGATTTTTATAAAAAGAATCAGGAACAAATGCTTGATGTTTCAAAATTAATGGATATGCAAGTTAAAATTGACCAAGTATTAATTAATAAAAAAAATGGTAAACCAGTTGATACGGCATTAATTCTGGAAATAAAAAAAGACTATAAAGAGATTGAAAAAAACAAATCTAGTTATATAGGAAAAGGAGAAAATAAGGGAATAAATTGGGTTAAAAATGACAAAAATACTAAAGCATTTAAAGGTGATTTGAAGCAATTTATCAAACAAAGAAGTATTGAGTTAAAATTAGATAAATCAAATAATTTAATATTAGAAAATGAATTTAATCTGCCAAAAAAACCTAATTTAATTACATTCATCTTAACCAAATTAGGCATAATTAAAAATATTAATCTTGAGAAATTAAAATCTGAAAATTTAAATACTATATCCGCTGATATTGCAACAGATCTTCCTATACCTCAAGAAATAAAAATTGAAGCAAAAGAAATGACTCCCCCTTTAATAAAAGAATCACAAGTTAAAGTTGGTGGACATAGAGCTAAAATTCAACAAGAAAATAGTCGATTAAACTTCAAATCAGGACGCGCTATGTAATTGACTTTTTATGTTAATATTTAATTCCACTAATATATTTAATATTTTAATTCACAAATATTTATTGATTTAAAACTGTAAATCCATATACTTCTTGAATAAAAATTTTATGTTATTATAAAAATGAATATTCTTCTTAACTTTGTTCCAATTTTACTATTTATTATTATCTTTTTTGGCTCTGGGTTATATTATACACTCCAAGGAGTTGACCAAGCTTTTTATCAAATACCTCCAACTTCAGCCATTATGCCGTCTATTGTAATAGCATGGATATTGCATAAGAAAAACACACAAGAAACAATGAATAGTTTTATTAATGGAATTAGACATCCAGATATAATGACTATGTGCATTATATTTCTTCTAGCAGGAGCACTAGGAAGCGTGACTAAAGCTATTGGTAGTGTTGATTCTACAGTTAATTTAATCTTATCAATAACTCCTCATAATTTACTACTAGTTGGTGTATTTATAGCAAGCGCACTAATTTCAACTGCTATTGGCACTTCAATGGGGACAATTGCCGCCTTAGCTAATATAGTTGTAGACTTAAGCTTTAATGGTGCCTTTCCGATTGAAATTGGCGCAGCAACATTAGTTGGTGGAGCAATGTTTGGGGATAATATGTCAGTTATATCTGATACTACTATTGCTTCTGTATCATCTCAAGACGCTGATTTAAAATCAAAGCTTAAGTTAAATATTATTATTGCCTTAATAGCTTCATCAATAACAGCAATATATTTGTCGATAATTAATACGCCATCTCTAAATATAATTGGTAGCGAATATTCTTTAATATTAATTTTGCCATATATTTTGCTAATATTTCTTGCATCTATAGGTATTAATGTTTTTATTGTA
>JAYUJO010000261.1:0-10620 GCA_043765215.1 Rickettsiales bacterium
GAAGTTTTTTTAATTGAGGAGCCAATGGCGGCAGCAATTGGCGCTGGTCTTCCTGTTACTGAGCCTACTGGTTCAATGATAGTTGATATTGGCGGTGGAACCACTGAAGTTGCTGTGCTGTCACTTGGTGGCATAGTTTATGCTAGATCAGTTAGAGTTGGTGGTGATAAAATGGATGAATCAATTATTTCTTATATAAGACGTAATTATAATTTATTGATTGGAGAATCAACTGCTGAAAAAATAAAAAAGCAAATCGGTACGGCTTATGTAAAGCCTGATACAATTTTGCGCCAAATGGAGATTAAGGGTAGAGATTTAATTAATGGAATACCCAAAGAAATGGTTTTAAATGAGCAGCAGATTGCTGAGAGTTTAGTAGAAACAATTAGTCATATTGTTGAAGCCGTTAAAACAGCTTTAGAATGCACGCCACCAGAATTGTCATCTGATATTGTGGATAAAGGAATTGTTCTAACTGGAGGAGGCGCTTTGCTGACTAATTTAAGTTATGTAATTAGAGAGGCAACAAAGTTACCAGTATTTGTTGCAGATAATTCTTTGGCATGTGTAGTACTGGGTATTGGCAAGGTACTAGAAGATTTTCCGAAATTAAAACATGTATTATTTAAACAGGATTAATTATAAGTGGCAATATTAGCTAACAGGATCAAAACAAAAAATTACTTTTTAGAATTGAGTAAATTTAGCTATTACTCAATAAAAAGATATTTTGTTATACCCTTAATATTGCTTCTAAGTTATCTGATATATATTTCTTTTCCAAAAATCATTTCAAACACTATGCTTGAAACTGTAGGTAAAACTTTGTCAATAAGTAACTCAGTTTATTCATCAACCATTGATTTTTCAAAATCCATATATGATCGGTTCATATATTTTCAAACAATTGAAGCAGAAAATATTCAATTAAAATTAGAATTAGCATCATTAAAACAATCTCAATATTCTGATGAGTTATTAAAAAATGAGAATATTGAACTGAAAAAAATGTTGAGAGTGCCTCAAGATATTTCTAAAACTTTTATTACAGCAAAAGTTGTTGGCACATCCATTAGCCCATTTAGTTCGTCGGCAATTATACAAGCTGGCTCAAATCAAGGCGTAAAAATAAATGATATTGTTAAAGGAAAAAAAGGTTTAATTGGACGAATAGTTGAAGTTAGCTCAAATTATTCAAATGTTATGCTTGTTAATGATCATAATTCTAGAATACCCGTATTTGCAGGTAATTCAGAATTTAGAGGAATTATAGCAAAACAAAATAATGATTTAAAAATGATTTATCTAGATAAAAGCCATAATTTGAAAATTGGTGAGATTATATATACCTCAGGGGATGGTAAAATATTTTCTAATGGCATACCAGTTGCAAAAATTATTAATGTTAAAGATAAAGAAGTATTTGTTGAAACAATTGAGAGATTTAATGGCTTTGGCTTTGTGTTTGTAGAAACAAATTTAAAAATTGATTAAAGAAAAATATTTAAAAAAATAGATATTCAAGAAGAAATTGTTGAAGATAAAGTTGAATTAATTAATATTCCAAGGAGCGATACCGAGGACATTGTTGATATAGTATATTTAATTAAGTTGAATGAAGAAGTAACTGAATTAAGTAACGATTTTTGTAAATATTATAATGCAATCAATACAAGTACTGAGCAAGAATTTTATGGAATAATTTATAGTAATAAATTTTTGCAGCCTATCGAATATATTAATTCTTTAATAAAAAATGATATTCCATTTTTAAATCGGATTGTTAATTTTGCTGTCATTAAATTATCTATTACTAAAGAAGAGCGATTAGCTTTGATTATTGATAAATATGACCCTAATGATAATTTAGCCAATTACCTAACAAAAAAAGAAACTTTAGATTTACAACATTTAGAAATAATGATTGAGAAATTGATAAGTTTATTTGATCAGTTAAGTAATCTTAAAATATATTGTTATGACATAAATCCTCAAAATATTTTGATGCATAATGGGGAGTTTTTAAAAATTAAAGAATTTATTAATTCATACCCGTTTTTTTATCAAAAAAATCAATATCTAGCTGCAGAAATAATTGAATGCCATCCAGCTGCTAGATTCCTGCAAAATAATAGTGCGGATATTTATGCACTTAGCATGACTATGTTTGAAGCATATACTGGTAAGAGTTTTTGGACTAATTACGAAACGAATGAAATCTATAATTTTGCTAGATTTGATAATACTAGCAGTAAATATTTACTATCCAAAGTGAGAGTACCAGAAAGACTAAGAGTGTTTTTTAAATGGACATTACATGATGAGGCAAATGTTAGATGGAATTTAATTCTATTAAAAGAGTGGTTTAATGGAAAAATTACTAAAATTACACATGAATCAATAACTGATAATAAAAATACTATTGGCTTTAATGATCACATCTATTCATGTGCAAAGTCGCTTGCATATGCATTATTTAAAAATTGGCATGAAGCGTCAAAATTTATTAGGGATAATAAAATTTTAAAATGGGCAAGCAGAGAGCAAATTAGTAGTGAAAGCTTAGAACAAATCAAGTCTATGGTCGATATTAAACAAGATTCATCTTTTATAGTTACTAGCAGTGTTAACTCTCATATTAAAATTCCTAAAATATTATCATTGCTTGATCCAAATGGATGTATAAGACAGGAAAATATTGCTTTTACTGCTGCATCGATTCCATTATTCATGCATTATTTGATTTCTAATAATAAGCGTGAAATAGCTGATTATGTTATGAAATTAATTAAAGAAGATGTTTGGGCATTGTATAATAATAACTCTATTGCTGCTGGTCACTTAGAAAAAAATTTAGCTGATAAATATAAATATGCAGCTAGTTATATTCAAATTGGCTCATCAATTAAAAATCTTGAAAAATTAACTTATTCCCTAAATCCTTATGCTCATTGTGACAGTAGTATTTTACAAAATTTATACATAACATCTATTAGTGAATTATTGATTGGATTAAATAATGTTGCTAAAAATGAATATAAAAAATTTCATATTGATCGCAATATTATGGCCTATATCACAGCTAGGCTTAATATAAAAGATGATATACGATCCAATATACTTTCAAATTTTCCTAAATTTTTTGATCATCCAATATTAAACTCTTTAAACATACTTAATATTCTTCAACAACATGAGCCTAATATTGATGTTTCAAATATTACTAAAGTGATGGTGAAGGAATTAAAAGAATTGATGCAAGATAATTTGCATCATGTGGAATTTAAGAAAAAATTATTTAACCAATTAGATGAAGTAGCTGAAGATGGAAATTTTAGTAAAATTATACAGATATTTTCAAATCAGCAACAATTTGTAAATGATTACAATGGATATTTTGAAGCATGTAGGCAAATTAAAATTATAGAACAAAATATTAAAATTATTAGTGATGAAAATAGTACTTTTAATAGTTCTTTGATTGTGGGACAAAAAGCAACCGTATTAATGTCATATATCATGTGTTTTATAGTTACCATTGCTGTAATAATTTAAGGAAAATATTATGTCTACAACAGAAATTGAAAAAAACTTTAAATTTGCTTCTTCATTAATTAAAGTAATTGCCATATTAATTGCAGTGATGGTAGCTGTTATTTCACGATTTGCTTTTATATTTTTTGCCGTTGCTATGCTTCCAACAGTTTTTGCAATATTTTTAGATAGAAATGAACATAAATGTTTATCTGCTACTATATGTAGCTTTAATTTAATTGGCGTTATTCCTTATTTAATACGCATGTGGGAGGCAAATTCTATAGATTATATTGCTAAATTATTATTAGCTGATATAAGCACATGGATGATAGTTTATGGAGCAGTTTTTATTGGGCAATTACTTTATATTACTATGCCATTATTAATAGTTAAATTTTATTCTGCAAGAATGAAAGTAGAGTTGCAAAATTTCAAAATCAACATAAACTTCTATGTGACCAATGGGGCATTGATACTAAATAATGCATTCCTCAAAATAACACTAATTATCCATTATTGGGGTTAAAATACATATATAATTTGAATGCAAACTTATAGTAAATATATAATTAAAAATATTATTCCACTCTTCTTATTGCTCAGTTTAGTATTAACTAGCATGGTGTGGATTACTCAGATGCTGAACTTAATTAGTTTATTTGAAAAAGGTATAACTTTAAAAAACTTCTTAAAAATAAGCATTTTATTGTTACCATATTTACTTTTTATAATTATGCCATTAGTTTCCCTAATTACAATGGTATATGTATATTTTCGTTTGCAAGAGGGAAGGCAATTATTGGTTCTTAGAAGCGCAGGCTTGAGCAATTTTAAGTTATTAAAACCAGCTTTAATAGTTGCAACATTAATCACTATTATAGTTTATTTTATTTCTGCATATGTAATGCCAGTTTCATATTCTAGTTTAAAATTAAATTTGAGTAAGTTTAAAGAGGGTTATATTTCTAATATAATTGATGTTAAAACTTTTAATCAATTATCAAAATATATAACTATTTATATTGATAAAAAAAACTCTAATAAATCTTTTGAAGGAGTAATTTTATTTGATAATAAAGTTGCTGATGATAGAGTAATTTTCTTTGCTCAAAAAGGGGAAATCATTAATTTAAATCCAAAAAAAACAGAGTTTGAGTTGCTTCATGGTGTGCGTCATTCATATGATAAAGCTGGCAAACTGACAAAATTATATTTTGATAGTATGATAGTTGAATTAATTAATAATAATTCAATTACAGAAGATAGAAATAGAACAAATCTTGAATTATTTATTTACGAGATGTTATATCCAGATCCAAAATTACCTATTATAAAGCAAAAAATATTAATTACTGAAGGACATTTGCGTTTAATATGGCCATTATATAATTTTGCATTTGTGTTTCTAGCTTTAAGCATATTTCTTAACTTTCCATATAATAGGCAGAATTATTTGCAACAATATGTATATACTTTGCTTCCAATAATATTTATTGCCTATTTTCATTTTACATTGCAAAAAATTGCTTATAAAAATTTAAATTATATATATTTATGTTATGGCAATGTTTTTGCCGCAATTATCTTCAGTTTATGGCAAAGCAACAGGAATAAATTATGAATTTTAAAGACCTACCAGAATTTATTTTATTTTTAGAAAAAAATAATCATTTAAAACGTATCTTGCACGAAGTTTCAATTAAATTAGAAATTACCGAAATTAGTAGGCGTTTTTTAAGCGAAGATGGGCCAGCATTATTATTTGAAAATATTATTAATGAAGATGGAACAAAAGCTAATATGCCAGTTTTAACTAATCTTTATGCACATCCTCAAAGAATTGCATGGGGCCTTGGCTTAAATGATATCTCAGAATTAAGGGATTTTGGTAAATTACTGGCATTTATGAAAAACCCTGAACCGCCAAGTTCATTTAGGGAAACAATGGGTATGTTGCCACTGGCTAAAAGAATATTAAATATGAGGCCTAAAAATGTTAAGAGTGCTCCATCGCAGGAAATAGTTATTACGGATCCAGATTTAACTATGCTGCCTATTCAAACATGCTGGCCAAATGATGTTGGTCCATTAATGAGTTGGCCATTAATTATTACCAAGGGTAATGGTAATGACAAAACTGATGGCTATAATGTTGGTATATATCGAATGCAACCAATTGGTAAAAACAAATTAATTATGCGATGGTTGAAGATGCGTGGTGGAGCTGCTCATCATTCTAAATGGAAAACTTTGGGAAAAACTTCAATGCCTGCTGCCGCGGTTATTGGAGCAAATCCGGCATTAACTTTGGCTGGAGTAATGCCCATTCCAAACACTATGTCTGAGTATAACTTTGCTGGGCTCATTCAAAATAAATCAATTGAATTGGTTCAATGTAAAACAATTGATTTAAAAGTTCCAGCCCATGCAGAAATTATTTTAGAAGGTGAAATTAGTTTAATAGACTATCATCCAGAAGGACCATTTGGTGATCATACCGGCTATTATAACGATATAGAGGAGTTTCCAGTATTCACAGTGACTGCCATAACTATGCGTAAAAAACCCATATATTTAAGTACATATACAGGAAAACCACCAGACGAGCCGTCAATATTGGGCCTTGCCTTAAATGAAGTTTTTGTCCCATTAATTCAAGCGCAATTTCCTGAAATAGTTGATTTTTATCTACCGCCAGAAGGTTGTTCATATAGATTCGCTGTCGTTTCAATTAAAAAAACATACCCTGGACAAGCTAAAAGAATAATGCTTGGCATCTGGTCATTCTTGCAACAATTCATGTATACTAAATATATCATTATTGTTGATGAAGATATTAATGTACGAGATTGGAAGGAAGTTATTTGGGCAATTTCAACTAGGACTGATCCAAAGCGCGATTCCACATTTATTGAAAATTCACCAATTGATTATTTAGATTTTGCTTCTATTGAATCAGGATTAGGCAGCAAACTTGGCATTGATGCTACCAATAAATTATATCCTGAAAGCAAACGTAATTGGGGCGAGAAAATTACCATGAGCCAGGATGTTATTGATAAAATTGATCTAATGTGGGACGAAATTAAATAGTGCCGTAAATATATTTAATTCCTAATAACTTAAATATATTTATCTATTTTTTACTTCATTAGTCATTGATTAAAAATAGATATCCCTGTCTTTATTATAAGATTTTAACTATAATTATTTTTGTAAATTTTTAATTACATCTTCGTTAGTCATATGATTATTATCAGTTTCATTTAAGTATCTTCTGACTAATTTCATTATTGACTCTGTAAATTCAGTTTGCATTAATGCGCTCGCTTTATTTGATTCATTTTCTAGAGATTTAATCGCTGAATCTTTTTTACGCGCAAGTAGTAAATCCATTTCTTTGCTTTTCATCTCAATTAGACGCTCAGTACTTAATTGGGCGTTGATTAAAAACGTTTTTTTACTTTCTTCAAAAGAACTCATTTCTTTTTCAATTTTAGCGAGCAAATCACTTGCATCTTTTTTTAATTTTTCAGTCTCAGCTAGCTTATTTTTAATTTCAATGATTTTAGCATCTAGAGATGCAACAATCGCTTTTTTTATTGGTTTATAAGCAAGATATATAAATATTACAAAACATACAGCTACTACAAAACTTTCATCTAAAAAATTTAGCATTTATTTCTCTCCATAAATTTTTTCAAGAAGAGCTATATCAGATTCTTTGTTGGTTATTTTTTTTATTATTAAATCAGCAATTTTAATACAATATTGCTTTGAATCATCATGAAATTGATCAACATAATTTTCAATTACAACTAAAGCCTTCTCTCTTTCTTTATTAATTATTTGAGAAAGCTCTAGTTGATTTTTTTCAAATTCTACATTTAATGCATCCATTGAGTGTTTTTGTAAATCTTCAACCTGACTATGAATTTGATCTAGCTGCAATTCTTGCAAGTCTTGCAATGATTTAATTTTATCATTGCATCCTTGAGCATATGATATGTTATCTTCAATATAACTATTTCTAGTAGTTAAAATTGATTCAACACGTGGAGCAATTAATTTCAATATAATATAATAAAGTATACCAAATACAATAAATAACCAAATTAATTGCGCACTAAAAGAGCTTACATCAAATTGAGGCATAGTTTTATTTTTAAATAATTTACGTAAATATTAATAGCATCGCAATAACAAATGAGAATAATCCCATTGCTTCAGCAAGTCCAGCGCCAATAAAGGCCATTCTTGTTAGTTGATCCGATGCTGATGGATTGCGCGCTATTGCGTTTAAAAGTGAGCCAAAAATATTACCCACACCAATAGCTGCTCCAAGCATACCAAATGCCATTAAACCAGCGCCAATAAATTTAAAAGCCATTGCTTCCATTGTATTCTCCTCTTTTAAATTATCAAATTAAAATAATATAAACTATGATCCCCCAGTTTAATATTACTCACCTACTCATAAAAACATAGCAAAAGTCGCCATGTTTTAAAAAATCTACAAATATTAATGCAGATTTATCGCATCGTTTAAATATACGCAGGATAATATTGTAAAAATATATGCCTGTAATATTGCCACGAATATTTCAAAACCAATCAATATAACAATAAATGGAATTGGTAATATCTTAAAATATATAGCCATTGAAACAACAAAGCCAGCCATAACTTTAAGCAGAACATGTCCAGCCACCATATTGGCTGCAAGCCTTAAAGACAAGCTGACTGGTCTTGCTAAATAAGCAAATAACTCAATTAATATCATTAGTGGAGCAAGCCAATTAGGCGTTCCTTTTGGTAAAAAAAGTGAGAAAAAATGCAGGCCATGTAAATATATGCCAAGCATTGTAACTAATAAAAATATCATCATAGCTAAGGCAAAAGTAATCGATATATGGCTAGTAACTGTAAAACCATAAGGAATCATGCCAAATAAATTACATATTAAGATAAACATGAATAATGTAAATATTAATGGTATAAATTTTTTTTCCTTATCACCAATATTTTGCCTGACAGTGTCTTGAACCATTTGATAAATTAACTCTGCACTAAGTTGCAATTTTGCTGGTATAATTGCTTTGTTTTTTAAAGCAATTAAAAAATAAGATATTATGAAGACACCTGAGATAATCATAAAAAGTGATGAGTTGGTGATACTTGCATCATAACCAAACAGATTGATGCTTATAATTTCTTTTATTTCAAATTGATGAAGTGGACTATGGGCCATCATTTTCCTATATATTTATGCCAAATTGTTTTAAAAGCCGCAATAAATGATAATATTATACATATTATCAGAAAAATAGGCTTTGAATCAAATAAATTATCTAAAAACAAACCTATTATCACCCCAATAATTGCACCAGCTACTAGTTCTATTGCAATGTTAAAAGCAACGTTACCACTTTTAACATTTTTTTCTTGTTCATCTTTTGTTTTAAAACCATCTATTCTTTTTTGAATATGATTAATTTGATCTTTACTCATTTTTACTCAGTGCAGCATCAATGGCTTTAGATAATTCTTCAGCAGTATAAAGCTTATTATATTTCTTCCCATTAATAAAGAAAGCAGGAGTACCTACAAATTGTGGTTCTTTTGCAATTAATTTTGTGTTATCTAATATAACCTGTATTTTTGCTTCATCATTTAAGCAAGCAGCATATTTTTCTGGGTTTATTCCACCAAGGGTTCCAATATTAGTTAAAATCTCCCGATAATTTTTACTAAAAGCCCAACTATCTTGTTGTTGTAAAATTATTTGCATAAAGTTTTTATAGCTTTTGAAGCTACCATCACATCTAGCTAAAATCGTTGCATCCAAATCTTGTTTATTGCCAATAAATTCCCTAGTCACATAAGCAATTTTATTTGTAGCAATATATTTTTTCTCTAATTCTGGAAATATTTTATTATGAAAAGTAACGCAATGTGGGCATGTAGGAGAAAAATATTCCATCACCACAACCTTCGCATCTTTATTACCTAAAACAAAATCTTCTGCTTCAATACCAAATCCTCTAATATGTATTTTATTTACTATTGGTGTCAGGGAGGCATTATCTGCTTCAATTTTAGGGGTAGTTTCTTTTTCTATAATTGGTTGAGTAGAGCCACCTTTAGGATCTGATTTATTATCTGCGCATTCAGATAAAGTTTTACTATATTCAGCAATCTGAGTGTCAGCAGGACTATCCTTATTTTCAGCTTCGCTACAAGAAACAAGAATCGTTAAACTAATGATAGAAATGATTTTTTTAAGCATAAATAAAAAATATTGTTTAAATTAAGTTTTTTTGTAGCACGAATTATGTTTATAATTAAGCTAAATGTAGTTTAAGCCGTAAAATTAAAATAGTAAATTGTTTTTTCTCAACACTATATTCTTTTAATTACTTGTCATAAAAAATCGTTTTTGATAGTATTAATTCTTTAGAGATCTTATATAATTATCTTTAAAGAAAGTTGATTTTAACAATTAATTATAGGTTTATAATGTATAATAAAACAAAACAAGTTCTGAAATTATTAGCTCTTTCTGTTCTAGTTGTTGGCTGTAAAGGTTACTATAACGATAAGTCATCATATTCTAATACTGAAGAAAAAATGATGCATCACGAAGATAAGGAAAAAATGATGCACCATGATAAAAATGTATCTCACCATGTTTCACATTCTAAAACAATGCAAAATGAAGCTGCTGTAACGCAGAATGCTGTGGGTCAAGCTCGCACTGTTCAAAATAGTGTTCCACAAACATACAAATAATATTTAATATTATGTCTTCTTTTTTGATTTTTAAAAACGATGTTAATTTAAATGATGATTTATTTAAATCTGATGTCAGTTACATTAAAATTAAATATATAACCCTAGTTATGGATAATTTTTACTTATCCATAACTGAAATATTAGAATAAATCAGGCTTAGAGCGGTCTAAACCTGATTTAAGTTTTTATAATTTTTACTTTTTATTTGCTTATAATTGTTTATTGATCCCTGATTATTCCTATCTTTTCTAATAAAGAATAAGCTTTGCATATCTACCGTCTTAA
>JAYUJO010000262.1:0-3899 GCA_043765215.1 Rickettsiales bacterium
TTTGCAAGAATTTAGAAATAGTAAAGCAGGGGCGTGCATTGTTCCTATGAACTTTGAGGACGTTGATAATAAGGAAATCATATTATTAAAATCAGCAAACCCCTATTTTTCTTATGCAAAAGCAATTGATTTATTTTACACAAAAGGTAAAAAATTTGATTCTAAAACAATGCCCTCAGCTTATATATCAAGTTCTGCAATAATAGGTAAAAATTGTTATATTGGTCATAATGTAGTTATTGAAGATGAAGTAGAAATTGGTAATAATTGTATAATTGAATCTGGGACAATAATCGATTATAAAGTTAAAATTGGTCATAATGCTCGAATTGATTCCAATGTTACCATAAGCAATGCAATTATTGGAGATAACGTAGTCATCAAACCAGGAGCAAGAATAGGGCAAGATGGGTTTGGCTTTGCCACAAATCAAGGCATTCATAAGAAAATATATCATATTGGTATGGTGATTATTGGTAAGGATGTTGAAATTGGTGCTAATAGCTGCATTGATCGAGGATCTATGAATAATACTATTATTGAAGATTTATGCCGAATTGATAATTTAGTTCAAATTGGCCATAATGCCCATGTAAAAAAAGGAACAATTCTTGTAGCGCAAGTAGGCATTGCTGGCAGCAGTGTTATTGGCTCATATTGCGCTCTTGGTGGCCAAGTTGGAGTAGCTGGACATATAAATATAGCAGATAATGTTCAAATAGCTGGTCAAGGCGGGGTGATTCAAGATATAAAAGAGGCAGGAATTATGGGTGGAACACCTGCAGTACCAATCAGAGATTGGCATAAACAAACTATTTATTTAAAAAAATTAATTAAAGGCAATAAGAATGAGAATTGATATAAACGAGATATTATCAATCATACCACATAGATATCCATTTTTGTTAATCGATAGAGTTACTGATTTAATACTAAATGAGTCAATAATTGGAATTAAGAATGTTACAATTAATGAACCTCAATTCACTGGCCATTTTCCAAATCGACCAGTAATGCCTGGCGTTTTGGTTATTGAAGCAATGGCTCAATTATCAGCAATTTTAGTGGCAAAATCGATGAATAATACTGAAGATAAGGAGGTGTTTTTCATGTCTATTGATGATTCTAAATTTAGAAAAATTATAGAACCAGGTGATACATTAATATTATCCTCAACAATTATTCAAAATCGCGGAAGTGTTTGGAAATTCAAAGCTAAAGCTGAAGTTGATGGAAAATTAGCGGCAGAAAGCACTTTTACTGCTATGGTTAAAGATAAATAATTCAAAGTTATTAATATGATTCATAAAACCGCAATTTTAGGTGAGAATGTCAAGCTTGGCAATAATGTATTCATCGGACCATATTGTATTATTGGTGATGGTGCTATAATTGGTGATGATGTTGAGATCAAATCACATGTTGTGATGGAAGGAAAAGTTACCATTGGACAAGGCACTAAAATTTTTCCATTTGCATCATTTTCATATCCTCAAACTTTAAAATATAACGGCGAAGATTCTGAGATTATTATTGGTAAAAATAATACTATAAGAGAATATGTAACCATTCAGCATGGAACGAATGAGGGTGGCATGGCAACTGTAATTGGGGATAGCTGCTTATTTATGGTCGGTGTTCATATTGCTCATAATTGTCGCGTTGGTAATAATGTTATTTTTGCCAATTATGTAAGTCTAGCTGGCCATGTGGAAGTTGGGGATTTTGCTATTATTGGTGGTTTATCTGCAGTTCAACAATATTGTCGAGTTGGTGCTCACACTATGATTGGCGGAGTATCTGCTGTGGTACGAGACCTTATTCCTTTTGGCCTTGCTACTAGTGAGAGAGCTCAATTAGAAGGGCTTAATTTAATTGGCATGAATCGAAGAGGTTTTGATAAAAAGCAATCGCTTGAAGCTAGTAAAGTCATGAAAAATATTTTTAGCGATAAATCTAATTTAGTATTTAATGATAGAGTAGAAAATGCCAAAAAAAATTACCCTGATAATGAAATATTACAAGAAATAATCAATTTTATTTTGCATGATAAATCTCGTACATTCTGTAAATTGAGTGAGTAGAAAAATATGTTGCCAATTCTAGGGATTATAGCTGGCAATGGAATATTGCCTCATGAGATCACTAAAATTTATTCAAAAATAGGTGGAAATATTTTTATTGCAGATATTGGTAATGAAGAGAGATCATGGGATATGACGAGTCAGAAATTCCCTGTGGGATCTGTTGGCGCAATACTAAAATTTTTCAAAAGTCATAATGTTGAAAATATTATCATAATTGGCAGTATCATCAGGCCAAATTTACTTTCATTAAATGTAGATTTTACGGGCTCAATTCTGCTTGCAAAAATATTAAAAACAAAATTCTCTGGTGATGATAATGTCCTTCGAATTGTTTCTGATTTTATTGAGTCGAGAGATTTTAAAGTAATTTCTCCTTTGGAAATTTTATTATCAAATGATTATGAATATAATATGATCACCACCACCACTCCATTACCTAAAGATTTAACTGACATAAATTTGGGTAGTAAAATCTTGCATCATTTAGGTAAATTTGATATTGGCCAGTCTATCATAATTAGCGATGGCTATACATTAGGAATTGAAGCTGCTGAAGGAACGGATAATTTGATAAAAAGATGTGCAATTTTAAGAAAAAATAATAAAGGCGGTGTGCTTGTTAAAATGCATAAACTAAATCAAGATATTCGCCTAGATACCCCCACAATTGGGCCAGATACAATCATTAATTTAGCAGAAAATGGCTTTAATGGGCTAGCTATTGAGAAAAATAAAGTGCTAATTGCTCAACCAGAAATTACTCTCTCATTATTAAATGAAAAAAAATTATTTTTAATTTTTATTTAAGTATATAAAACAGGAATAAAAAAAGTAATATAGATTTGATTTAAGAGATGATAAAAATTAAATTTATATGAAATACTAATCAATTAATCTTTTTACCAACATATTATGTTGTTATTAAGTAGTATTAATGATTCTTTATGATATATTGACCAAATAAAGTTAATTAATATAATAATCGAAATATGTATCATTTTTTAAAATCACAGCTATCACACTTATCTAATGCAATTGAAACTAAAAATTTTAAAAAATTTATAGTTGTAATTCGTCTTTTAAAAGAGAATGATACATTGTTTAATGAGAATTTATCATCTTTATTAGATCAAAAATCTTTTAACAATTTTAATTTAGAATTTGTAAATTACTTAATTAATGATATTAAAAATGTAAATTTTGAAAATGGATTATTATATTATATTTTAAGATATAATAATCATGTCAGTGTTAAACTTTTAATAGATTCAGGATTAGATATTAATTTGGTTAATTCTAAAGGAGCATCAATTTTACATTATGCAGTAAAATTAGGAAATATAGACACAGTAAAATATTTATTAAACTCAGGTTTAAAAATTGATGTTGTTGATTCTATGGGACTCACGGTTTTACATACTGCTATTCATAAAAGAAATTTAGAAATGGTAAAATTCCTTATTAATGAAACAAAAATAGATATTAATGCTTTTGACAAGTTTAATCTTGCTCCTTTACATATTGCTATAGATTATGGAGACATAGAAATAGTTAAATATTTACTTAATAAAAGGGCTAATCATAATTTAAGATTTAAACCTTTAACCGCTGCTATAACAAGTGAAAATTTGACAGTAGATCAAAAATTAAAAATGGTAGAAAATCTTATCAATTGTGGAGTAGATGTTAGTATTAACATTGATATATGTAAATATATTAAAGAACCTCATATTAGGAAACTTACAGAAATGATTTATAGTGCTCATGTGATAGATGGATTTGTTAAGGATTATAGAGAAGGTAGAATTTGCA